>CAZBNE010000020.1:0-29469 GCA_964493155.1 uncultured Pelolinea sp. | reverse complement strand
ATGCTGGCGCTGGTTGATGGCGAGCCGCGGCTGCTGCCGCTTAAGCGCGCTTTGCAGATTTTCATTGATCACCGCATGGTGGTCATCAAACGCCGCTCGCAATTCGAACTGGAAAAAGCCAGGAATCGTGCGCATATTCTCGAAGGATTGTTAATTGCACTTGCGAATCTGGATGAGGTGATCAAAACCATCCGTAATTCACCGGACGCAGATGTTGCCAAAAACCGATTAATGACCCGCTTCAAGTTAACAGAACTCCAGGCGCAGGCTATTCTTGATATGCAGCTTCGCAGGCTTTCACAGCTTGAACGCGAAAAGATCGAGACTGAACATAAAGAACTGATGGACCGCATCGCATACCTCGAAGACCTGCTTGCGCATCCCAAAAAGATTCTGGCGTTAATACAGGTGGATCTGGAAGAGGTCAGTAAAAAATACGGCGATAACCGGCGCACGCTGATCTCGGGTACGAGCATTGAAAACCTGAATGAGGAAGACCTTGTTTCAGACGAGGCTGCGCTGATCACCATCACACGTAATGGCTACATTAAACGCGTTTCGCCCAAGATCTACAAAACCCAGGGCCGCGGGGGAAAGGGTGTCATCGGTCAGGCAGTTAAAGACGAGGATGAGATCGATACGCTCATCTCCTGCCGGTCGCTGCACACACTGCTCTTCTTCTCTGACCGCGGCAAGGTTTACTCAGAACGTGTATATGAGATCAGCGAATCCGACCGCACAGGTAAAGGCACCCCGATTGTCAACCTGTTGTCACTTGAGCCAAACGAACGCATTACAGCAGCGGTCTCGGTTCCGGATTTTAAAGCGGCGGAATATATTTCGCTGGCAACGGTCAGCGGGCACGTAAAACGAATGGCGCTATCCGAGTTCGAAAGCGTGCGCGTATCGGGATTGATCGCTATGAACCTGGATGAAGGTGATGAACTGGGCTGGGCGCGGTTGACCAATGGCAACGATGAGTTGATATTGGTGACCACCAAGGGAATGGCGCTTCGTATTAAGGAGGAGACCATCCGCCCGATGGGAAGGACAGCCAAAGGCATTACGGGCATTAAGCTCTCGGAGGGTGATCACCTGGCTTCGATGGAAGTGATAGTTAAGGACGCTTATCTTTTCGTGATCACTGAAAAAGGATATGGAAAATGCACTTCTCTTTCACAATATCGAACACAGGGACGGGCGGGCAAGGGTATCGCCACAATCCATATAGAATCACTCGGGGTAATTGGAAAAATTGCTTCAGCCCGTGTAGTAGAAAAAGGCGACCAGCTGACGTTGATATCGAATAACGGCATCATGCTGCGCATTGAATTTGATGCGATCAAAAAAGCTGGCCGTGCCACACGCGGCGTGCGCATCATGAACCTCGGAAAAAGCGACAGCGTGGCAACAGTTGGCCGTATTTCAGATTCAAAAAGAGAACTGCAGGCATAAGCCGAGATTAAACTGGCAGGTTCGATGCATGATTCAAACCTGCATTTTAACAATTACGAAGGTCTTCGCAATCTCAAGTCACCGATCGGGTATGCTTTATCGATGCCGGCTTCGTCTCTTAAGATCAAGTTGCCGAGATCATCAACGCCGACCATGGTTCCCGATACCGATTCGCCTTCAATGGGGCTGAGAACCACCATTTCACCTGAATATGCCAGGCGCACGCGGTAGCAGTCAAGAAAGTCCCTCGTTTGCACGATAGGGCGCATTTTAATAAGATTGCTCAAGATGGTTTTAAGAAATGCGATCCTGTTGATCTTCTTTTCACAATGTGCCTGAACGCATGTGGCAGGAAATATCACAAGATCATCAGACGGGATAGATCCATGAATGAGATTGATGCCTATTCCCAGAACCAGTCCTTCGATCTTTTTCCCTCGCCAGACGGTTTCTGCCAGAATCCCGCAGATCTTCTTTCCATCTAACAGCACATCATTGGGCCATTTAACCTGCGGTTGGACCTTGCAGAAGGATTCAATCGTCTGGCAGACCGCGATCGAGCCCAGAAAAGAAAACAGGCTTGGGTACTGCTGTTCTTCGAATGAGGGGTGGATAATTATCGTGAATGCGAGCGACGTACCCGGAGCAGTCTCCCATTTCCGACCGAACCGGCCTCTTCCGGCAGTCTGCCGATCTGCAATGACCAGGGTGAATTCTGCCGCCCCTTGTGCAGCCAATGCCAGCGCGCGCTCATTGGTTGAATCGATCTCTTCAAAATAATGGATCGCAGGAATCCCCAGGCCTTTTAAGGCAGTGTGCAGAAGCAGTTCATTCATGTGACTCATTTTAACGGATGCCGGTGTTAAAAAAAGAACGGCATGATATGCCGTCCTATTCTTTACTAGAGAAGCTTTACTTCTTGGGTGTATTGACTTTAATCGTCTTGGGTTTGGCGGCTTCTGCTTTCGGGATCCGCAGAGTCAGGATGCCGTTATCCATGTGTGCTTCCGCTTTGGATGAATCCAGCATATCCGTCAGCGTTATTGTGCGGAAGAATTTACCGCTTGGGCGTTCCTGCAGGATATAGTTGGTGCCTTCTTCCACTTCGTTTTTAAATTCACCTTTCAAGCTCACATTCTCATTGACGATCTGGATTTCCACATCTTCAGGTTTTAGACCGGGGAGCATGGCTGTGATCAGAAAAGCATCGTTCACATCCTTTACATCCACCGGGAAATACACCTGGCTTTCTTCCACATCCCAGTTATCAGGGAAACGCGCCATATGGCGGTAGCGTGGAAAACGTCCGTATGGGGTTCTGATATAAACTGTCATTTTCTTACCTCCGAAATATTGTTTTTACATTCAATATGATAGGGTAAATTTATAAAAGCCGCATAAAAGAACCGTTTAAGTTATATAAGAAATCTAGCCTGACTCTGCGGCTGTGGTATGATTCCCGTCTTGGAGAAAGTTGTTCATGGAAGACAAGATCACAATTATTGAAGGACCGACCCCCGTTTTTGAAGATATCAATGATGGTTGGGCGGTCGGGCTGAATGAAAGCCCAATTCTATATGACACCATCTTTACCGAAGTGCGCACCTATAATGGTCCTGCTTTGGTTGAACGCTGTCATCGCGCATGGAAAAAACAGATACCCATCTACCTGCACTACAAGAATGAAGATGGTTTGGAAGAAAAGGCGCCGATCGTTGCAGCACGCTCAGTGGATTCAGAACAGGGACAGGTTCTGCTGCTCTGGCTGCGCCAATTGCCTACCTACGAGGATATCAAAGATCTTGCTGATGGATTCAATGGAGAAGATTTCTCAGATGAGGATTTTGATGACGATGATGATTTGGAGGATGGTGAGGATGATGAGGACCTGGGATTGGTCAACTGATCCAGGATGAGCAAAAAAATGGCGCCCGCCGGATCTGGCGGGCGTTGCATTTTTACAAGTTGGATTTATAGCGAACCTTTAACTGCCCCATAATGTTAAATTGCATAGAGAGAATAGTACTCAATGTCAGATAATAGATCACTTGTTGCATTAGTCCGATGCGAAAGTTATGAACCCGAAGAAGTTCAGGCCGCATTAAACCGTGGGCTGGATCTGATAGGTGGCGCGGGCAAATATGTGAAAACCGGCGAAAAGATCCTGCTCAAACCCAATATTCTAACGGGAGAAAGCCCTGAAAAAAATATAAGTCCGCACCTCGAAGTCTTTCGGGCAGTGGCGAAAGCGTTCACCAAAGTGGGCGCAGTTCTCAGCTATGGAGATTCTCCTGGTTTTGGCAACCCAAAATCCAATGCACAGCGTGGAGGTTTCGGCGTGGTGGCGGATGAGGAAGGTATTGCCTGGGCAGATTTTACCAATTCGATTATGATGCAATTCCCGGATGGCAGGGTTATCAAGAAGTTCTCGATTGCGGAGGGTGTGGCTGCGAGCGACGGACTGATCAGTATATGCAAATTGAAAACACATGCACTGACACGCATTACCGGCGCCATTAAGAATCAATTTGGCTGCATCCCTGGTGCTCGCAAGGCGGAATTTCATTCAGTTATGCCGACCGCTTCTTTATTTTCCCAAATGTTGGTTGACCTCAACCTGCTGCTTAAACCGCGCCTGTTCATCATGGACAGTATTGTCGCAATGGAGGGTAATGGACCCCGCAATGGAAATGGTCGGAAAATGAACCTGCTGCTTCTGTCAACTGATCCGGTGGCGCTGGATGCGACAGTCTGCCGGCTTGTGAACCTCGATCCTAAGCTGGTTGAGACCCTGGTATTCGGCGAAGAATTTGGTCTGGGACACATAACCAATATTGATTATTATGGTGATCCGATAGAGGATTTTATTGTGGACGATTTTGTAGTAAATCGCAGTACCAAAAAAACCACAACAGGCACTTCTTTTCTATCGACCAGTTTTCTCAGGCGCTTTTCAGCACCGCGGCCGACAATTAATCCTGAGGTCTGCACCAGATGCGGGCGGTGTGTGGAGGTTTGTCCAGCCCAACCGAAAGCGCTATCGTGGAGTGCTGAAGGAAAGGCCAGATCGCCTGTTTATGATTATGCCAAATGCATTCGCTGCTACTGCTGCCAGGAGCTGTGCCCTTTTAATGCCATCTACGTTAAGGTGCCGCCGTTGGGAAAGATCATTAGATCTTAGAGTTGCGATGCGAAAATGAAAAATAAAAAGCCGTTTGGATTCATACCAAACCGGCTTTTTTGTTTTCCAGAATTGAATACCCCAGGTGGGAATCGAACCCACAATCTAGGCGTTAGGAGTGCCTCGCTCTGTCCATTGAGCCACTGGGGCAATTCCAAAATTATAGCATTGATTGATCCAGGGCAAGATCAATTAAGAATTGACCGCCGGTTTGGGCCGGCGGTCGAAGGGAGGGATTCCCACCAGTTACCCGTTGGGGTCCTCCAGCGCGAGGAGGGACGCGCTGGATTTCTTTTCTGGCGGAACTAGCACTAATCTTTTCAGATTTTGTGCCTTGATGACATAATATATCATTATTATCCGATTTGATGTTAACAAAATGTAAAATTCTTCTAAGATTTCCCCTTGAAGACCTTCAACCAATAGTCCACATCCTCAACCGGTTCCAGCATGGTGCTTTTCTTGCTCTTTGCTGGCGTTGAAAGTTTCCGCGCGAATTCCGCGCTTGAAATCACTTTCGCTCCAAGCCGTAGTGCATGGTCATGAACCTCGTTATCTGATGTGATAACCGTGTAATTCGGTGCTGATCTTCCCAGTCCTCTGACCGCGTTGCGGATCGCCTGATCAGCGCTTAAAGGTGGACGGGTAAAATGGGCGGACACAAAACCGCGCCGGATTTCCTGATCTCCACCGGGTGCAGCCCGGTCGAAAAAGACAACCGCATTTTTACGTGCTTTCCTAAAATACACCTCCAGTATTTCAAGCAGCGCCAGTTCGTCATCCAGCTGTGAAAGGTTCAAGCCGTGTATATGCGGTATCAGATTGTGGCCGTCGATCAAAAAAGGCATTGAAGTTTTAACCCTTATCGGCTGCAATTCTATCATCAGGATTCAGTCGGCTGTTCTTTAAGGTTCGCGGGCAATACCCGCAAAGCAAGTCCTTTATAATATTCACATCACTTAACCTAAACTAAGGAAATTTATGGCACAGGCATATTATCGTAAATGGCGGCCACAGGGCTGGGATGAGATTGTTGGTCAGGAACATGTTGTACGCACACTGCGCAATGCGGTAGGGCAGGGGAATATCGCCCATGCCTATCTTTTTTCCGGCCCGCGCGGTACGGGTAAAACAACTACCGCGCGCATCATTGCCAAAGCTGCCAACTGCCTGGCTGAAGATCAATCAAAACGGCCTTGCAACGAGTGTGAAAACTGTCTGGCGGTCAATGAAGGGCGGTTTCTGGACCTGATCGAAATTGACGCAGCTTCAAACACCAGCGTGGATGATGTACGCGACCTGCGTGAAAAGATCAACTACTCGCCTTCAGTCGGACGCTTTAAAGTGTATATTATTGATGAAGTGCATATGCTTTCCAATGCCGCATTTAACGCGCTGCTTAAGACGCTTGAAGAGCCGCCAGCGCATGCTATTTTTGTGCTGGCAACCACTGAAGTGCACAAGATCCCCGCAACTGTACTATCTCGTTGCCAGAGGCATGAATTTCGGCGCATCCCCCTCAATTTCATTCAGGCCCTGTTGAAAGGGATTGCCGAAAAGGAAGGTATTCATATCGATTCATCAGCGCTGACTGCCATCGCCCGACAGTCAACAGGCTCGATGCGCGACGCTGTTTCGCTGCTTGACCAATTGGCATCAACCGGTGCTGAAGTATCGCTGGAGCTGGCTCAGCAAGTGCTGGGAACTGCGGCTAGCCAGAGCGTATTTGATTTAATTGATGCGTTGCAAAAGGAAAATACCGGAGCCTGCATCGCGATCATAAACCAGGCGCTGGATTCCGGCAGTGACCCGCGCCAGTATGGGAGACAGATCGTTGACAGCCTGCGTGCTGTATTGATGGTCAATATGGGCAATATGCAGCAGGTGGAATCCACGCCTGAAGAATTGGACAAGTTGAAAGATTTCGCGCAACGATTTGCACCGCAAAATCTCATTTCCGCAATCCGTGAATTTGATCATGCTTCTCATATTGCCAGCATCGGCTGGCAGCCAGCACTTCTGCTTGAACTGGCAGCCGCACGGTTTATTGAACATGAGAAAACGAGTACTGAGGGTGTGAAAGACATCACTCAACCAGCAGTTGCGCCTATTACGAAGATTTCACAACAGAATCAAACGGTTAAACGAGCAGAGGAAATCCCGATTGTCAAAGAGGTCAAAAACCAGGCTCCTGATGTTGGGAAAGAAAAACCTGTCAATGTTTCACATGATGCCCAGGAAATGAAGGAACCTTTTGGTGATCATGGACACACCAATGCCGATGGCAGTATTGGCAGCCTGAAGAGCCGTTGGAATGAGATAAGAGCGGCAGCAAAGGAATTCTCTGCCGAAACAGCGGCGCTGCTCAATTCCTGCAGATCCATGGAAATGAAAAATGGCCGGCTGGTGCTCGGCTTTTCAGGATCGGTGCTGCGTGACAAGATGGAAGCCGGACAGAACCTGGATAATGCCCGAAAGGCGATTAAAAAAGTAACCGGCGCAGATATCCAGATCGACAGCCGGGTGGCCGGCAAAGAAGAGAGCTCTGTACCGGAAGGTGTTGAAGTGGACCATGATGGCATGGTCGGTGCGGCGTTGCGGCTGGGCGGAAAAATCACAAAAGAGGAAAAGCAATCATGATGAAAGATATGGGCAGCCTGATGAAACAGGCCAAACAAATGCAGGAACAACTCAAGAAAGTTCAAAAAGAGCTTGAAAAAGAATTGGTAACCGGCAGCTCAGGGGGTGGCGTAGTTGAGGTGACCATGACCGGCAGCCAGAAATGCATAGAAGTAAAATTTGACCCTGAAAGAGTGAAAGATCTATCAACTGACAGGTTGCAGTCACTGGTGTTGCAGGCTGTGAATGACGCCCTGGAGCATACGCGAAAACTGATGGCTAAGAAAATGGGACCGATCAGCGGCGGGCTGGGAGGTTTGGGCGGGCTAAAATTTTAGGAATAATAAATGTCCTTACTCCCTGAACCGCTTGAGAAATTGATCCTGTCACTGGAACGCCTGCCCGGTATTGGCCCAAAGACGGCATCGCGTCTGGCCTTCTTTTTACTGCGCGCGCCTGCAGAGGTTTCAAGGGAGTTGGCAGACGCCCTGCGTGACATAAAGACAGCGACATCCCTGTGCCAGGAATGTTTTAATATCACCGCGGCGGATAGAGAAAAATGCGAGATCTGTTCCGATCCCCGGCGTGATGGCAGTGTTTTATGTGTGGTAGAGGACGCATTGGATGTTCTTGCGCTGGAACGCACCGCGGGATTCGGAGGGCGCTATCATGTGCTGCATGGGGCGCTTTCGCCCATTGAGGGCATCGGCCCCGATGATCTGAAGATCAACGAACTGGTGGAACGGGTAAAGTCCGGCCAAATCAAAGAAATCATTGTGGCCACAAATCCAAGCATGGAAGGCGACGCCACTGCGCTTTACCTGCGCCAACGGCTGGTAGGCCTGGATGTGCACCTCACACGTCTGGCACGCGGCCTGCCGGTTGGCGGCGACCTGGAGTACGCTGATCAGGGCACCTTGCTCAGAGCGCTTTCAGGACGGCAGGAATTGTAAATTAGCTTACGCTTTCCATCCGATCCCGAAGTGTGTGATGCGGATGTTCTGTTTGGTGGGCGTTAATTTCACTTCGCTAATATTATCCGCTTCTGACAGCCATTTATCCAGCAGCTGCTGTTTTTCACTCTCAAAATTATCTTGCAGCGACTTCAGATCTTCCTGGTAATTCTCAAGCACAGTTTCAGCTTCTTTCAGGCGCGTGCGTGCGTCAGCTGTCATGCGCACCTTGGATGAAGAGGATGAAACACCGGTCAGGCGGCCTTTGGTTGCCAGCTTGAAGAGCGATTCACCGATCTTAAGCGCGGTATCCATCCCGCGGGTGGTCATTTGCTGGCGATAGCGCTGTACCTGCAGTTCCTGTGTTTCGATGCGATGTTCCAGAGTAGTTTTCTTGCTGTTGAACGAGGTTTCTAGCTTTTTTGCTTCCGCCTGCGCCTTGACTTCAGCGGCATCCCTACATTGCCTTGAAAACTCCGCGTCGCCGACCTCGGGCCCGACACTGACGCCTAAAGCGGAACAGGAGCGCAGTGAAACGGTGTCAGTCTCAAATATCCACTGTTCAAATTCCTTTTCCTGCCCAGACCACCAACCACCTTTGGTCATGAAATCGGGCACTGAACCGAATTTTGCACCGGCTGGCGCGTTATTCTGCAGCGTTTTGGGATCGAGGTCCACGGCAAGGCAGTCTTCCCAGGCTTGGCCTGTCTCGCGCGGATCTTCTACGAGTGCGCATAATGTGCGTTTGTAGTTGACCGGTGGATTCTGTTTCAGGTAGCGGATCTCGGCAATCGCAAGCAGGGTGGGTGCAAAAACAGTGCTTTTCGAATTTTCTTTTGCGGTGATAAAGTATTCACTGACTCCGCTAACACCTGGTTTTTCTGTGGAGACTGAACCTGCTTCCCGTGTTGTGGCTGTTGGTGTTGCCCTTGAAACGCCTTGCCGCTTTTCTGTTCCAGGCATAACGCCTGCCAGTTTGTTCAGTTGCGGCACCTGAGTAAGGGTTAACGGACCAGCAAGGTAGCTCATCGCCCAGCGGGTCTGGAAAACCTCAGGCTGTTTTTCATGGACGTTATGGTACAGAAATGTGCGTTTTCCAAGAACCGAAATAAGTTTATCAAAGTCTGCTCTTTTAATGCCGCCAGTAGCGCTTTCCAGTCCATCCAGTAGGCGTTGTTTGTCCTGGTCAGTCTGCAGGCGGCCAACCATCCAGGTACCGGCATTGGAGAGTGCCTTGTAATCCACATCCACCGGATTTTGAGTCGTTAGCACTAAACCGACTCCGAAGGCGCGGGCGGTCTTCAGCAGGCGTACGATCAGCGGCTTTGAGGGCGGATTGGCGACGGGCGGCAGGTAACCGTGGATCTCATCAAAATACACTAGGGCGCGCAGATCTCCGGTGCCGCGCTGTTTTCGCATCCAGGTTTCCACCGCGGAATAGAGCAATGTGATGAAGAACATACGTTCAGCGTCAGCCAGGTGCGCCAGATAAAAAATACTATGGCGCGGGCGTCCGTCTTTGGTGTAAAGCATGGTTTGAATATCCAGCGCTTCGCCTTCGATCCAGCTTTGAAATGACGGTGAGGCCAGGAAATTATTTAAAAGCATGGCCAGTTCATCGCGGTCTTTCTTGGGGAAAAAGCTATTTAATGGGAAAGCGCCGAGTTTTTCAAAAGGCGGATCCTGGGTTTGAAGGATCAGCCCGGTAAGATCAAGCTGCAAACTGCTTCTCCAGTTATGTTCAATAATATTTGAAAGCAGAATATGCTCACGCGAACGCAGCGGATCAATGTCCTTTAGGCCGACCAGGGTTAGCAGGGCAGTGACTGTCGCCGAAATTTTTTCGCGCAATACTTCTTCATTTTCATCCCAAGGCATATCGGGCGCTTCGAAAGAAGCTAAAATGCTGACCGGCAAACCTGTGGATGAGCCGGGTGTATAGATTGCCCTTTCCACCGAGCCTTTTAATATCTGCAGGTCTTTGCCGCCCAATTCCCAATCGGCTAATCCCTTTTTCCACATGGCGGCTGTGGATTCAGCCACCTGTGCTACGGTCTTATTTTCTCTGCGCGCGGCAGTTGGGTCGATCCAGGGTTCAAAATCAGTTGGAAGAAGATCCGGAAAAGTGAGCATCAAGTTTGTCAGATCACCTTTAGGATCAACCAGTATCGCTGGTATGCCCTTCAGGGCAGCCTCTTCGATAAGCCCGATACACAAACCTGTCTTGCCTGATCCAGTCATCCCTGTGACAATGGCATGTGTGGTCAGGTCTGGTGGATCATAATACAGCTGATCATTTTTCAGTGCCCCCTTTTTCAGGTCAAAAAATTTTCCAAGATAGAATTGCTGGTCTGTTCCCATGGCAACCGCCTTTTAAACTTAGGTAATTAAGATTTTAATCGAATATGTGTGATCCTTATCCGGTTTTAAAAGACTTCTAAGTATAATCATACTAAATGTTTCGATCGGCTGACAATAGGGCTATGGATTTTTTATACTACCCGCTGGTAAATAAACAGGGAATTGAGACTGACATATTCCCAGGTGCCTTTTTTACTGGCGCAATCCGCAGCGCTCACCGCCATCGTTCTAAAGATACACTAGCCGTGCTCGTAACATTGAGCGGAGACCACCGCTATTCACATGAAGAAATCCAGGAACTGGTCAAGGATTGCTCGGATGTGTTCTTTACTGCTCAGGGATCAGTCACTCGAGCGATACAGGCAGCCTGCGATCATTTAAATAAGATGGTCCTTGATCGTAATCAAGATCGCGGATATGAGGGAATCAGGGCAGTAGGTTCGATTAATTTGGCTGTACTGCATAACGACTGGCTGTTTGTTGCGCAGTATGGCAGAACGGTAACAACACTCATTTCATCTACACAATACGAAGAATTTGGAATCTCTGAAGGCCAATCAGAAGCTCTTGGTCAAAGTAAACGTATCCTGCCGCGTTTTTACCAAGGCGGAATCAAGGAGGGGGATCTGATTCTATTAAACAGCAATCCACCCACGACCTGGAATTCATATTATTTAGCTGGCAGTGCAGCGCTCACAATGCCGCAGGTAAAACAACGTCTGTTAAATCAGGCTTCTGGTGATCTGGAAGCGATCGTCATCAAGTGCGCTGAAGGCAGCGGTCAGGTATCGACGCATGGCTGGAATGAAATTGAAACCGATATGTTGGAAAAAGCAACACAAGGGTCAAATTCTTTAGATCCAACAAAAAATAACAGCTCCTCATTGCGGATTGAGGTTCAGCCTGAGAGCGGTTCTTTAAATAGGTACTCGGATTATGCCAATCAAACAAGTGAAGATCCAATTTCTGAAAATGCATCACCTAAAGAAGATGTGATTTACCTTGGTGAAGGGGATGTTAAAGTAATTGCGGGAGAAACAGAAAAGTCAGATGTATTGGAGAAAGGTATACAAACTGAGTCAAGTTCTGATAAGGCAACTGACTCTGTAATATTAAGAATCGCAAGGACTTGGATGAACCTTAAGACTGCCAATGCCAGGTTTCGCCAGAAATTTGATCGACTTCGCAAAAAAATTGCACCCAATCATCAGCCCAGTCTCCCGGCAGTTTCACCGTTGTTTACAACGATAATAGCTATTGTTCTTCCGTTGATATTGATTCTGGTATCAACGTCGGTTTTCAGCCGCACAGGAAAAACAGAACAGTATTCAGTTTACATGGAACAAGCCGAAAATATCGTGCCGCTGGCCAAAGCTGAGAAAGATCCTGTCAAGCAATATGCTTATTGGGAAGAAGTCCTGAATATGGCAATCGCGGCAGAATCCTATAACGTAACCAGGGATTCCCGCTTGCTGTTTGAGCAGGCGCAATTTCAACTGGATTCGATGGACCTGGCTGCCAGGCTTGATTTCAGGCCGGCACTGACGCAATTCCTCCCTGAGGGTGTTGTGATAACACGCATCCAGGCTAGTTCATCAGGTGTGTATCTTTTGGACAAGACTTCAGGTTCGGTAATGCGAATTTTTCTGAATACCAAAGGATTCTATGAGATCGATGATAAATTCAATTGCGCACCTGGTCCTTATGGTCTGGAAACACTGACGGATTTGATCGATTTCGTTATTCTGCCAGCGAACGACGATAATTTCAAGATCATGGCTCTGGATGCACAGGGTAACCTTCTTTACTGCCGCCCGGGAGAACTTGCGGTCTCACGTAAACTCAATGCACCTGAGATTGGCTGGGGACGCATTATAGGTGCTGCCTATGAAAATGATACCATTTATATTTTGGATGCTGATAACGATGCAATATGGATGTATGCAGGAAAAGATCCAAATAAACCGGATATCGAGACTGCAACCGGGATCGTGTTCTCCGAGAATCCTAAAAAATATCTGGATGAGGATACCCCTGACTTGGGAGGAGCAATTGATCTGGTGATCAATCAGGATGATCTCTATATTTTGCATGCAGACGGACACATGACACAATGCCGCTATAGTGCAGAAAAGGCAGTTCGCTTGACGGAATGCAAAGATCCTTCTCCATATACCGACAACCGCGTAGGGCAGACAGACAAGAAACCCTGGATCTTCACTGATTCGTCTTTCAGTATGGCGCAATCCACCCGGTTGCCAAATGCGTCTGTCTTCATTCTGGATTCCCTGGATCACTCTATTTACCAGGTTAGTTTTCAATTAAATCTCGAACGGATTTTAAGGGCGCAATATAACAAGAACTATCCCCTGCCTTTGACTGCACCAAGCGGATTTGGGATCACACCTGAATCTGATGTATTCCTGGCTTACGATAACCAGCTGTTCATTGCACCGCTTAAGTAGCTTTACGGCGATTCATCAGCCATAACTTAAGATGATTGGAAGACCAGGTATTCATTACCTGCTCACTGCTTAAACCAGCCCTGCGTGCGATAGAAATACCAAACCGGGATTGATCCAGCATCGCGGTTGAGTGGGAATCGCTATTTAATGCTATTGGTACACCCATGGCTACAGCCATGCGAACTTTCTCATCGTCAAATAGGGGATGGGATTTATGAGAATTAATTTCAAGCGCGACTTTTTTATAGGCTGCGGCGCGGAAAATCCTTTCCCAGTCCAGGTCAGTGATATCGGCCATCGGGAAAAGGCGCCCACCTGGATGGCCTATGATATCTACCAGGGGATTTTCTATTGCCCGGATCAACCTTTGGGTAATTTCTTCTCGCCCCTGATCGAGGTCCACATGCAGCGATGCCACAACAATATCCATTTTTTTGCCGAGAGTATCGGAAAGGTCAATCTCACCATTCGGAAAAATATCTGCTTCGATACCTTTTAATATAGAAATTTGTGCTCCACATTTTTTTCTGAGTTGATCAATCACTAAATGCTGTTCGAGAAAATAAGAATCATCCTTATATCTTTTGGTAAGTAAGGAAGGGGAGTGATCTGTGATTGCCAGGCACGAAAGGTTGCGGATGAGTGCTCCGCAAACCATTTCCTCAATACTGTTTTTCCCATCTGAAAAATTTGAGTGCACATGCAGATCCGAGCGAATATCTGAATGGGTAATCAAATTGGACGAGAATTGTGTGTTTGAAGGATACAGGTCATCAATAACTTCTCTAAGTTCAGGAGGATGTACAGGTAAACCCAGCATGGCATAAAGGCTTGCCTCTGATCCAAATTCCTGCCGAGTATCACCTGAATCAAGCATACCTTCTTCATAGTTCAGACCAAGAGATTCTGCTTTATGTTTAACCCAGTTGTTATATGCATTTGAGCCGGTCGTATATTGCAACAGGCTGCCGAATCTTTCAGGTTTGGTAAACCAGATAATTAACTCGATCCCGCTTATTAAAAGCAGTATTGTTGAATCCTGCGTAGTTCTTAGAACCTCGGTGAAACCATCAATTCCCAAGATGGAAGTAATAACTGTTTCAGCATCGCGGGTAGCTGCGGCTATCTCAAGAGCGTCAATAATAGATTTTCCTCTACGCAGGTCACCTGTGATCTCGGCTTTGATAACACCGTTTGTTGATCTAAGAATCTCAAGCCATTTCTCTGCTTCAGGGTATACGTCATGGCTGCTGAATTTTTTAAAAATCTCGAATTTGTAATCAGTCGTTTGACTGTATTTTTTAAACATATTTTATTTGTCCCAGCAAGAAAAAATTGTGGAGTCAATACACAAGCGAAAAAGGTTAACTGATACAAAGAAATTTGTAAAGGTTTGAAAAACCAGATTTCACCTTCATTGTAAGAGAGAGATTATAAAATTGCTGTTCAGTTCTCGGGTCTCATAAAAAGAAGAATAAAAGTAATGAGAATCCAGTAAATCAAACGCCAATAATTGTCAGCGGTACGGGAATAAAGACCAGGATGAAAACGACCATGGCAAGAATTCCCAGTACTTTTCTCTTATTGTCAAGTTCGGTAATCTGGTCCAGGGGTTCAGCATGACGACGACCCATGAAAAAGATCAGGCCTGCCCACAGCCACCACCCATTCCAGAAAAATCCCATCAGCGCCATGATCCCAACAATGAAGGGGAATATACGATCCGCATTTTTTTTACCTATTAACGTGTAAAAAATGTGACCGCCATCCAGCTGTCCGGCGGGTATCAGGTTTATGCCGGTAACAAGGAGTCCTGCCCAGCCTGCCCAAGCGACAGGATGGAGCATCACGTCTGTAGCCCCCCAGGGAAAAGGAAGCCCTGTGAAAAAGTAACGTACCCAATAGGCCAGCAAGGACAATCCGCTGATATTCTGAGGTTCCGGTAGTAATTTTCCAAAAGTGATGAATTTGATAATCAGATATAGAAGGGAATTGCCCTCCATTTGAAAGCTGCCTTCAGAGGGAATTGTCAAGGGAATCTGGTTAAGTTTGGAAAGATTCAATCCGATGAAAAGTACGATTATGGAGACTATCAAACCGCTTAACGGGCCGGAAATCGCTAAATCAAAAAGCGCGCGACGGTTTTTGGGTTGAGAGCGCATATTTATAAACGCACCCATGGTACCGAACAAACTTAAGGGAAATGGAATGAAAAAAGGCAGGGTGACCTTGACGCCATTTTTTTTCCGGCAAAATAATGGCCAAATTCGTGGGTGGCAAGGATTGCCAGCAGTGAAACTGCGAAAGGGCAGCCGTTCTTTACTAAGAGTGCAATTGATTGCCACAGATCTGCAGGCAGTTCAGTTTGGGTGCTATATAAGCCTCCAGTTACGAGCACGCTGATCAGTGTCAGGAGAAATAAGACCAAATTTAATCGGGGATTGAGCTTGCCCCTGCCTTCTGGCTCCGGCATCAGAAACAGAACCTGTTTATCGTCTTCACGACGCAGGAGTGGAACGAGTTTTTGCGGCTGGAGAGCCTCTGCCAGCTTATCAAAACTGGATAAGCTATCCTCTGTATTTAAACTGCCTCGATAACGTACCACAAAAGGCTGTTTTGGGCTGCCGTAAGTTATATCTTCGATTTTAAAAAACTGCCTGATGAGTCCATCCAATTCAGCCAGATTGTGGTCAGTGATCATGATCATTTCTCCGTTGTAAGGCAAATGAGCGGGAATGGATGGGAGTCGAACCCACTGCGGCCTGCATAACAGCCCGCCGCCGATTTTGAAGACCGGGGGACCCACCGGGATCCAACCATCCCCAAATGAAGCATAACCTACAGGTATTAATTTGTAAAGTAAATAGTACATTAACACTTTATAAATTCTAAGTATTTATAATCTAAAATGATGCTAATATTGTTAGCATATACTAATAAAATGATTTGGAGAAGCATATGAAAATCGCATTTGTAACCGATGATGGAATTGCTATCAGCAGGCACTTTGGAAGGGCTGGAAAATATTTGGTTATTGATATTCACGGGGGAAAAGAAATTAATCGGGAGCTAAGGCAAAAATTGGGTCACCAGCACTTTTCGCAAGGTGAAGAACATCATGAGCACCATACCGGACAACATGGTTTTGATCCAGCGTCGCAAAACCGCCACACAGACATGCTTGCATCAATTAAAGACTGTGAAACAGTGATTTGCGGTGGAATGGGCCAGGGAGCTTATGCCAGTATCGTTGCCTTTGGAAAAAGGGTAATAATGGTGGAAGATCTTTCAATACAGGAAGCACTGGAAGCATATTTGAAAGATGATTTGAAAAGTGCAGAAAATCTCATTCACTAAAACCAAATAGATTCTATTTCTGTATTGTAACCAATTCAACCCCATCAACTTGTCTGAAAATTGCACCCTGTCCAACGGAACGAAATAATAATTCCGGATGGATAACACGTATCCCGGCAAGCATTGAGATGTCGTGATTGAATAACACCGGGGAAAGCGGTGTGCTGGGGCCAACCATCAATGTGAAACAGCCTGGTTTCAAAAGCGGGAGGATCAAGTCGAGGGTGTGGTTGATTATCGTGCTGCTGGTGATTACTGCTATATCGGAATTTGGTAATATTTCTGGCAGTCTCTCAAGACCCAGTTCACCTTCCGCGGGTTTCAATTCAAAGACATTGACCGAACGGGCAATTACTTTTAGTCTGTCGATTTTTGGGAAATGCCCGATTATGGTGATATTTCGATTCAGGCCTTTCTCTGCGATCACATCGAAGGCATTGGCATAGATCAAATTCCCGGTTGGAATTTGAATAAGCGAATTAATGCTTGCCAGACCGATGGATGCTTCCAGCGGATTGTCAGACAGTGCGTAAGAAGCCAGTTCCCTGGCGCTCATTTGATGCAGGTTGCCAGCGTTCTTTACCGATCCTTCTCCATGTTGCTTATCACTGAATGTGGTGGAAGCCATACCGCAGTAAAGACTTTGAATGACCGTCCAGTGAGCGCCCACGATGATCTGTCTTACCCGGGAATCATCCTGAAGGGATTCGATCAATTCAGTGATCAATGGCGGCGATCCTTTGCTAGCTCCCAATAATATGTCCTATCTTCAGTAATAATATTTCATTGAAAAACCAAAATCCTCTCAAAATGCAAACGGCAAAAGCTTGACGAACAAAGGGTATAACTGAAGCATGGCTATTGCAATCAGAAATCCCAGAATCCAGCCAGCTATGACATCAATCAGATAATGCACGCCCAGCGCAATGCGGGCCAGGCTCATTAAAGGTGCCCATATTGTGAGGATCCAGTATAACGGATTGAGATTTAAACCCCAGGCCATTACCGCTAGCATGCATGCTCTTACAGCGTGGCCTGAAGGAAATGAATGCGGATCGGTTTTTCGATAAATCTTTCCCCATTCTCCCTCAGGGCGTTGCCGCCGTATGAGAAACTTGATAGCCAGAACAAAACACGCCTGAAAAACAATTGCACCGGCAAATAATGCGGATGTCGCATGCCAGATGCCCCGCGATGTCAACCACATGATAAACAAGCCCGCTACCCAAAACCAGGAATCCCCTGAATGAGCTAAAAATGCTGCGGCATTCCTTAGAAATATTTTTTCAATTGGAATGAGCAGCTGAGCTGATATCTTGTGGTCTAAATCCAGAAAGAAATTTATCATGGTCAATAATCATAATTCAATTAATCTTGTTCGGGAAATTAAATATTTTCCACCAAAGAGTTATCAGTTAAACTTGAATCTCAGACTCCACTTCTTTTGCATAGATTTAATTATGGTTTGAATCTCTTATTGGAGCCAAATTAAATAAGTGAATTTGATAGAATTCGAATGAATTTATTTCAATCCCTGAGTTAACTGCTTGTGAAGATCGAATTGGCAAAATAGAAACTATGGAGGAAATAATGGCTATTCCCTTATATCAGGTGGATGCTTTTACATCAGAAGCATTTCACGGAAATCCCGCCGGAGTGGTGATACTCTCAAAGCAAATGCCTGACCAATGGATGCAGGCAATAGCCAAGGAAATGTATTTATCTGAAACGGCTTTTCTGCTTGCGATCCCGAATGGCTTCAGTCTGCGCTGGTTCACTCCGAAAAAAGAAGTGGATCTGTGCGGGCATGCGACTTTCGCCAGTGCTCACATCCTGTTTGAAAAAGGGTATCTGAAACCCAGTGAGACTGCCAACTTTTATACTCTAAGCGGAACATTAAGAGCGTCCATCTCTGAGGATTGGATTTCACTTAAATTTCCCTGCATGACGCTGGAGCAGATCTCTATCTCAGACCAAATTATTCAAGCGTTAGGCTTTACCCCAAAACGATTGTTTAAAACAGATTTAAATATTCTTGTTGAAATGGACAATCCGGAAGAAGTAAGAACATTCGCCCCCGATTTATTTAAGTTGTCCGTACTTCCATATCAAGGCTTGATTATCACCGCCTTTAGCGGCACTCATGATTATGATTTTGTTTCGCGTTATTTTGCTCCGCGAATCGGAATAGCTGAAGACCCGGTAACTGGTTCAGCTCATTGTTCCCTGGCACCGTATTGGGCGCCAAGATTAAAAAAGAAGGAATTCACTGCCTTTCAGTCTTCTGAACGAGGTGGGATTCTTAAATTAAAACTGGAAAACGACAGCGTGATCCTTATGGGACAAGCCGTAACGGTTTTTTCTGGAAATCTTGAAATCCAAGAATGAGGATAGTCGTCTTTTTATGACAATAATTCTTTACCAGCCAATTTTTCAATTACACCGATCACCCCTGAATTATCCAAACCCTCCATGCCCATCTCGCACATAGCAGAATAAAGTTGGGTGGTGATTGCTGTCAAAGGCAAAGGAATCCCGTACTCATGTGCAGTATCCATAACGATGTTCATATCCTTATATTGCATTGCGGCTTTGAATCCGGGTTTTCGCTCTCCCTTGAAAAGCTGCTGTGGTTTGTGGTCCAATGCCCAGCATTGTGCTGCTCCCGCCCGAATGGCTTCCACAACTTTTTCTGGATCGGTTCCCGTTTTTTTGGCCAGTATAAGCAATTCTGACATCGCCACCATCTGGGCTGCCACCATGATCTGGTTGGCAACCTTGGCAATTTGCCCGGAGCCTGAGGCACCGACATGTGTGATCAGCTTGCCAATCGCGTTTAGCACTGGACGGACTCTTTCAAGTGCTGAAGCGGAACCACCAACCATTATTGTTAGTGTCCCATCCTGAGCGCCAATCTCTCCACCGCTGACAGGCGCGTCTAGAAACTCAATACCTTTCTCGCTGAAGGTGTTGGCGATCATTCTTGCAGCAGCAGGTTTTATTGTGGAATTATCCACACAAACTAGTCCCGCATACGCGCCTTTGATGATGCCTTTTTTTCCCAAAGAAACCAGCTCAACGTCTGGCGTATCAGGCAGGTTTGTGAAAACAACATCCACATTCGCGGCCACTTCAGAAGGTGAGGCGGCACTTTTTGCGCCTAATTTAACAAGTTCTTCAACCGCAGCCTTGCTGCGGTTGTGGACAATTAACGGAAAACCTGATTTTAGAATATTTTTCGCGATGGGTTTTCCCATCAATCCAAGCCCAATATAACCTACTTTAAGCACTTTTTGTCTCCTAATATTCTCTAAAAATGGATTAATATGCTTCAGACAGATAGAAATATTATCACAAGGTAAAATTGTCTTAGAGGCAGAATTGGCACATATACACGATCAGCTCAACAATGAAGAGAATTTTAGGATCGCATTTTTTCTTAATTTGGGTTTTTCATTGGCTGAAATTGCCGGTGGTTTGTTCACCAATAGTATGGCGATCCTGGCTGATGCTTTGCATGATTTTGGCGACAGCCTTTCTCTTGCTTTTTCATGGCGCATGGAAATGCTTTCCAATAAAAAAGGTGATCAGCGCTATTCATACGGATACAAACGGTTTTCACTACTGAGTGCATTAATCAGCGCTGTCGTGCTGCTTGTTGGTTCTTTTTTTGTGATTTCTGAAGCGATCCAACGGCTCTTAAACCCACAACCCTCCAACGCGCAGGGTATGCTGATTTTTGCCTTGGTGGGGATTGTGGTCAATGGTTATGCGGCATTGAGAACAAGTCATGGGAAAAATCTGAACAGCAAGGTTATTTCCTGGCACATGCTCGAAGATGTGCTGGGTTGGGTAGCAATTCTACTTGTGAGCATCGTTCTGTTAATTCAAAGGAATCCAGTCCTTATATTAGATCCATTGCTTTCGCTTGGGGTGACTGCTATCGTCGTTTTTAATGTGATCAAAAACCTCAAGAAAACGCTCACTCTTTTCTTGCAAGGTGTGCCGGATTCGATTCATATCAATACGATTGAAGATGAAATATTGAAAATGGAAATGGTAAGTGGAATCCATCATACCCATGTTTGGTCGCTGGATGGCGAGCAGCATGTATTAACAACTCATGTAGTCTTGGGCGAAGAGGCAAAGAAAGAACAAATCCGGGCAATCAAGAGCAAGATCAAGGAACTTAGTGAGCGCCATGGTCTGGCACACACAACAGTTGAATTTGAATATCTGGAAGACGATTGTTCTATGAGTAACAGTCATGAAGCCGCTGAAAAATGAATTGGAGTTTTTATTTGATGGAAAACAAAAAAAATTTGCCTGCCTGGATGATTTATTTACTCTCGTTAGTTGGATTAATATATTTGCTCAATCCTACATCTGGTCTCATAGAATTGATCCCGGATAATTTTCCTCTGGTCGGCAACCTTGATGAAGCTGCAGCTGGCTTGCTGCTTTGGCAAGGAATAAACCTGTATTCTCAATCCCGAAAAGTCAAATAATTCTGAATATCCCCGTCTTGTAGAATACCGCAACCGATTATTGCATTTTGCGTATATTGCTTTAGATAGCCAATTTTAAGAACCAGGAGATTGAATAAAATGGCACCAAAGAAAAAAAGCCAGAGTGAAGAATCTGTGATTCCTCCTAATAACAAAAAAATTTTGGAAAAGAAAATTGAAATTTCTGAAAATCTTAAACCAGCTCCAAAAACCAAAATAAAAAAGGCTGTAAAAAACCAAACAGTTGAACCAGAGCTGATATCTGCGCCTTTAGAACCTGAACCGTCAATCAAGCAACCTGATTCATCCCGATCACATTCAAACCGAAGCGCGTTGTTTCTTGGTGGGGGACTGGTTCTAATGGGAGTAGTCCTGCTTTTGGGGAAAATACTTTCCATTCCATTTGGAGATTATTTATGGCCGTTTATCTTCATCATTCCAGGCATCCTGGTCTTTCTAAGTGCCTTGTCATCTGACAGCAGCAGCGGAGAAGGGCTCACGATCCTGGGTGCGATATTAACAGCATTGGGTTTAATTTTCCTTGCTCAACAGGTTACAGGACTTTGGGCATCATGGGCGTATGTTTGGTCGCTTGTAGCGCCAACCTCAATCGGTTTTGCGCAAATGGTTTATGGTACCAAAAAAGACAGGATTCCCATCATCCAGTCGGGGAAAAAGTTGATTAACCTCGGAATGCTCATGTTCGTAATCGGATTCATGTTTTTTGAACTGATCATAGGTATCAATGGCTTTGGGATACGCAATTTTGGCCTTCCGGTAATCCCGGTAATGATGGTTTTCGTGGGTATTCTGATTCTTTCCCGGGCGCTAATTAAGAATCGATAACAATAATTTCCTAAAGGGCAGCGATGGAGCTGCCCTTGTTTTTTTTTATACAAAGCCCATATAATTGGTGATCAATAAAAATTGAAAGGAAACTCGCATGAACTTGATCTTTATCGCGGCGGGAGTACTGCTGCTCTTTTTGGGCAGGAAACTTTTCTGGTTGTTCGTCGCGGTGGTTGGATTCTTGCTCGGTATCACTTATGCACCTCAGGTGCTGACAAACCAACCACAATCTGTCATTCTAACCATCTCATTGATTTTTGGGCTTTTTGGCGCTTTGCTTGCAGCTTTGTTACAGAAATTCGCGGTCGGATTCGCAGGCTTTGCCGCTGGCGGATATGTCGCGTACTATCTGTTGGAATTTATTACTGTTAATCTGGGTCAATACCATTGGATGGCGATCTTGGCCGGGGCTATAATAGGTGCGCTCTTGGCGGGGTCCATGTTTGATTGGGCGCTTGTTCTGATTACCTCAGCAGCGGGTGCCGCACTTGTCTCGCAGGGTTTAAATCTTAAGATGCCTTTTTCGGCAATTACCCTGGTTGGACTTTTTGTATTAGGCTTGATTGCACAGGTAAATATTAAAGCAAAGGAATAAAGAAAAAATGGGTTTAGGTGATATTCTTAATATAATAAAGATATGGGTGGAAAATATTATCAGCACCATGGGCTATCCCGGTTTATATTTGGTCATGTTCCTCGAAAATGTTTTCCCCCCTATCCCGTCAGAGGTCGTATTACCGCTGGCTGGCAGCCTGAGTTTGACCGGAAAATTTTCGATCCCAATGATCACGATTGTTGGTATGCTTGGTTCCTTGACTGGTGCATTTCTTTTCTATGGATTGGGAAAATGGTTGGGAGAAACAAGGGTTCGGCAGCTTATGGCCAGGTTTGGCAAATACGCGCTCTTATCAACAGAAGATCTGGACCGATCTTTGGAATGGTTTGAAAAATACGACGAATGGGTGATATTTTTCTCGCGAATGGTGCCCATCGTCCGCAGCCTGATTTCAATCCCGGCAGGAATAGCTTCGATGAATTTCGGAAAATTTAGTTTCTACACGGTATTAGGTACAGCGTTATGGAGTTTTGTGCTTTCTTTTGGTGGACGTCTTTTGGGGGAGCAATGGCCGTTGATTGCCGAATTTGTTAATACCTACCAAAATATCGTTATTGTTTTAGTGGCAATCGCTGTGATTGTTTTTATTGCCTACCGCTTGATCAATAAATCAAATAATAAATAGGAATCCCAAATCAGGAAAAGAATAGCCGGAGAGATTCGGCTATTTTTTTATAGGAAAAACTTATAAATTTCTTATGAGCTAACAAAACCAAAAAACCGAATATTCGTATATAAAGTATATATATAATAGGAGACGCGATATGCCAATTTTGGATGACCTGAAACAACCTTTAAGGAGGATCATCCTCGTAAGCCCCCTGCATCGTCTACTGAGTGAAGATCACGCGCTGGTCTCATTTACAGATCATATGACAGGCAGGCACCTATCCTTTTCAGTTCCTTATCAGAAAGAGCACCGCATCATTCGGGTGATCTATCAGAGAGACGATAAATACTGGAGAAAATTTATGTATGGATCCCCGTTAAGCATAACAATTCAGGGAACTCAATATCATGGCTGGGCGGAGATAGTTGATAATCCGGAAGAGATTCGTAAAGAATGGCGTGCTATCATTAAGAATAAACCGGAATTGGCCTCACAATTAAACATTAATGTTAATAAAGGACAGGAAGCGGATCTGGAGAATATTCTCGCTAAAGTATCCTCTTTGAAAATTTTACGGATCGAGATTTCAGGGAAGCGATGATCATAATCCATATCGTTGACTCGGAAACCTGGGAAATGAACAAGGGCAATCCAAATTATTTTGGAGATACTCTGAAACGCCAGGATTTTATCCATTGCTGCCTCCCTCAACAGGTTGACGATGTTCTGAAAAACTGGTTTCCTGGTCGAGAGGATCTGGTCTTTCTGGAAATAGATACCGACAAATTGGCTTCCAGATTGGTATTTGAGAACCTGGAAGGTGGGGAAGAAAAATTTCCACATATCTATGGACCAATAAATCCCGAAGAAATTATTTCCATTTATCCATTTGGAAAATACAAGGAAGAAAAATGATAAGTAACGAACTGAAAGAAATTCCAATTCAAAATATTTTTATGAAAAGTTTTGACCTTTGGGATAAAACTTGGCTGTTATTGACAAGTGGTGATTTTTCAGCAAACAAATTCAATACAATGGTTGTTGCCTGGGGCGGATTTGGCATCATGTGGAACAAACCCTTGGCGATGGTTGTTGTCAGGCCTACCCGATATACATTTTCCCTTATCAATTCTTTTGATACTTTCAGTTTATGTGTTTTCGCTGAGCAATACCGAGATGCATTAAATCTATTAGGAACAAAATCTGGCCGCGATGGAGACAAGATTAAAGAATCGGGCTTGACGGCTTGCCCTTCATTGACTATCGCGGCACCTGTTTTCAAGGAAGCAGAATTGATGTTTGAATGTCGAAAAATATATTGGGATGATCTTAATCCCAAACAATTTTTAGACCCAACAATTGAAAAAAATTATCTAAAAAATGACTATCATCGCATGTTTTTTGGGCAAATAATGCAGATTGTAGGAAAAAAAGATAAATATTCTAATAATTAAAAATGCCTGAAGCTTTTGCTTCAGGCATTTATGCTATTTAAGTTGGTCTTGAATTTTCCGGGCGGTCTGCCTGTAAGAATCCAGTTTCTCGCGCTCTTTTTGAACAACCTGTGCGGGTGCTTTGGATGCAAAATCAGATGCTAATAGTTTTTCAAGCCGCTCGATCTGTATTTCCGTTTCAACAAGATCTTTTTTGAATTTTTCTATCGAATCGGAATCTGGAGCATTATTTTCATTGATAAGAAAAACAAGGCTGCCGCTAGATGGAACGCTTATTGAAGGATAGCGTTTGAATATTTCCGCATCTGGAATTTCATCCAGAATCTCAAGATCGCGAATCTTGCCTAATTGAGAAATATAGACCTTTTGATCCTCAATCAGATTTTTATTTTCTTTATTCGCGATAATGACATAAGATCCTTTTTGGTTGGCAGGCAAACCTGTTTGCGTTCTAAGCGCCCTAATGGCTTTCGTATGGTCGATTGTTGCTTTACTAAAATTCTCAAGCGCTGATTGTTCCCAGGATTCTTCTTTTTTCGGTTTCGGCCAATTGGCAATGATCAATGCTTCTGACCAGCCTTCGTCCGGGGTAAATAACCCCGATTTTTTGAGGCATGTTTGCCTTAATAAACCCCAAAGTTCCTCAGTCACGAACGGTGTAAATGGATGGAGCATCCTGAGACATTTATCAAGCACTCTAACGAGCGTCCAGGCAGTGTAAAACGCACGGTCACCGCCTTCATTCAATTGAGATTTTGCGGCTTCAATATACCAGTCAGCAAATTCACTCCAGAAGAATTCATAAATCTGCCGGCCAGCCTCACCAAATTGATAAGACTCGAACAGCCGGTTTACGTCCCGCACGGTCTGGCGCATACGGGCATGGATATATTCATCCGCCGGAGTCCATTTAGGGGTATTCTCCGCTTTTTCAGGTGCTTTCTCAAGGGCATTAATCACAAAGCGGCCAGCGTTCCAAATTTTATTGGCAAAATTACGGTTCGCCTCAACTTTTTTCACGCTGAGGTTCATATCTTTTCCGGGCGTGGAACCGACCAACAGGGTAAAACGCAGTGCGTCAGTGCCAAATTCATCCATCACGATCAGCGGGTCAATTACATTTCCTTTGGTTTTGCTCATTTTCTGGCCGTGTTCATCACGGATCAAACCATGTAAATACACAGTATGGAAGGGAGCTTCGCCTGTGAATTCAAGTCCGCTCATGATCATGCGTGCGACCCAGAAGAACAGGATGTCATAGCCTGTTTCCATTATGGATGTGGGATAGAAATATTTAAGGTCTGGAGTTTCGTCCGGCCAACCTAATGTTGAAAATGGCCAGAGACCAGAAGAGAACCAGGTATCCAGTACATCCTCATCCTGGTGGATATTATTGCTGTGGCAGAATTCACAATCTGTGGGATCTACTCTCTTTACAGTCATCTTTCCGCAGTCGTCGCAATACCATACCGGAATTCGATGTCCCCACCACAGTTGACGGCTGATGCACCAATCCTGGATATTTTCCATCCAGTTGAAATAGACTTTTGTGAAATACTCAGGAACGATCTTGATATGGCCATCGTGAAAGGCATCCATGGCTTTTTTAGCCTGGCTTTTTATCGCCACAAACCATTGTTCGCTTATCATCGGTTCTACGATTTCACCACCGCGCTGTGACCTGGGAACATTGATGGTATAAGGCTCTTCTTTGATCACCAAACCCTGATCCTGCATATCCTGCCAAATGCGTTTACGGCATTCATCACGATAAAGTCCCTTGTACGGCCCGCCATTTTCGTTGACTGTTATATCCTTGGTAAAAATACTGATCAGTTCTAGGTTATGTCGCTGTGCGATTTCATAATCGATTGGGTCATGAGCGGGAGTAACTTTCAGTGCACCACCTCCGAATTCTCGGTCGACACTTTCATCGGCGATTATCGGTATTTCACGATCCAGAATTGGCACCAGTACTTTCCTCCCCACATACTCTTTGTATCGTTCATCATCAGGGTGAACCGCAACTGCGCTATCGCCCAGAATGGTTTCGGGTCGGGTGGTGGCTACAGGCAGGTATTTTTCAGGATCATCCGCCAAACGATATTTAAAATAATAGAGTTTACCGGATTCCTGTGAGTGTTCAACCTCAAGGTCGGATACCGCTGTTCGCAGGTTGGGCGACCAGTTGACAAGACGCGGGCCGCGGTAGATCAAACCTTTCTCAAAAAGATTCACAAAAGCTTCTCGCACAGCCCGGCTGAGCCCCTCATCCAGAGTAAAACGTTCCCTGGTCCAGTCGCAGGATGCGCCAATCCTGCGAATTTGCTGGGTGATGATGCCGCCGTATTTTTCTTTCCATGCCCACGTACGCCTGATAAAAGCTTCGCGGCCGATGTCTTCCCGGGTCAAGCCTTCATCTTTGAGTGCTTTTTCAATCTGCAATTGTGTCGCGATCCCGGCGTGGTCGCTGCCTGGAATCCATAATGTGGATTCACCAAGCATGCGATGATAACGGATCATCAAATCCTCAATCGCGACGAACATCGCGTGACCCAGATGCAACCCACCTGTGATATTGGGCGGAGGGATAGAGATGACAAAAGGCTTCTTTGTTGGATCAAAATTTGGCTTTTTGGGATCGTTTGATGGCTGAAAATATCCAGCTTGCTCCCACCTGGAATAGATCCTTTCCTCTGTGGCTTTAAAATCATATGCTTTGGTAAGTGAATTCTCTAGCATGCCATCTCCTCATTAAAAATAAAAAACCATTTCGTTTTGAGGACGAAAGGTTTTCACCCTGCGCGGTACCACCTCGCTTCGCCAACTGATTTGACGCGCTTATTTCAGCTTTAACGGGCAAACCCGTGCCGTTCTAATTTCGCGAAGATTTCTTCGGCAATTTTTCCTGGCGACTTCTACCTGTTCACGCTGTGGCGGTTTTCAGCGAGGCACCTGCCTTCTCTACCAGCTTAAACCAAGTATACTGATCCCGGTTTGTTCTTAAATCGATTATACATTTGAAAAAGTGGCATGTCAAATCTCCTGAATTGTCTCTTGGGAAGAGCTTTATTCTTGGTATGATTAGCCCGATGAAAACTTTGCTGAATTCATTGATATTAGTATTGATTATCGGATTTGGAATATCTGCCTGTATTCCGATGAGAGTTGTATCAATTGAAGAGGCGACCCCTTCAGTATCATTATTGGCGACTTCCACACCGAAAATATCTCCGACATTAACAGCATTGAACAGCGAAATGCTGCCCGCAACGTTACCAAAAGGGATTACAGTCCAATTCTGGCATCCCTGGTCTGGTGAAATGGCAAATTTAATGGCTGAAATGGCAGATGAGTTTAATCGAATCAATGAATGGGGAATCACAATTGAAGTTGAATTTCATGCCGATGAGGTCGTTCTTATCGAAGATATGAACCAGGCTATCACAGATGGAAAACCACCCGACCTTATTGCTTCCCCCAGTTATTATTTGCGCTCTTTGAAAGAAAACGGATTTACCCTTCAAAACCTGCAAAACTTTATCGATTCAAAGCAGTGGGGTCTCTCAGAGGACGAAGTAAAAAGTTTTCTGCCAACATTTTGGAAATCGAATACTCCGATTGATAAACGGATCAGCATTCCTGCGTACCAGAGCGGTCAATTTATTTTTCTGAATAAAACCTGGGCAAAAGAACTCGGATTTTCTGATAAGCTTTCGAACCCGCAGGATTTTAAAGAACTTGTTTGCAAAGCTGGATCCACCTATCTTAATGACAGCGATCTGGACAACAATGGTACAGGCGGATTAATTTATTCCTACAATCCTAATTCGATTTTTTCGTGGCTAAATGCATTTGGAGGAGAAAATGACCTGGACCTTAATAATTCAAATGCTTTGGAAAGTACGGAAAATATCGAAAGCGGAATTTATTTATTTGATCTTTTTCTGGATAATTGCGCTTGGATCGGGCGGCAGCAGCAGCCTTACGAATACTTTGCCAATCGGCAGGCATTGGCATACAGTGGCAGGATGGAGGATATCCTGATCCAGGAGAGGGTCAACAAATTGAACAAATCTACCGATGAGTGGACAGTTATCCCTTATCCTTCCAAAATAGAGAATCCTGTTCTGCTGATTGATGGCGCGTCATATGCGATAACATTACAAGATCCAGAAATATCTCTGGCCTCATGGTTGTTTCTGCGTTGGCTGCTGAATCCTGAATCTCAGGTGAGAATTATTGAAGCATCAGGCACTTTCCCCTTATCGGATACAGCCATGGATATGCTTAAGGATTATAAAGAAGCTCACCCCGTTTGGGCAGAAGCAATAAATTATTTGCCAACAGCTCAATTAGTGCCTGACCATCCATTTTGGGGATTGAGCAAAGAAGTCCTTGCAGATTTATCCTGGAAACTCATCCAGTTCAATACAAAGCGCGAGGATATACCGATTATCTTTCATGATGCACAAAATTTGCTCACCGAAATTTCACAATAAATGATATTTAAAAAATCCCTAAAACACGTGCTGGAAATTTACACGGATGGCAGCTGCGATCCTAATCCCGGTCCAGGCGGCTGGGCAGCAATCATTCTGGATGGGCAAGAAAAAAAGGTCCTTAAGGGCTATGCGGAAACATCAACAAATAATCGTATGGAACTGACAGCCGCACTGGAAGCTTTAAAATATGTTGATCCAGCCAAACCAGTGTGCATTTTTACTGATTCTCAGTATTTGCAGAAAGGCGTGGAGGAGTGGCTACCGAGCTGGAAGGTGAATAATTGGAAACGAAAGGGTGGCGCCTTGGCTAATGTTGATCTTTGGAAAGAGATTTCAGTGGAAATTGCCAGGCATAAGATTAAATGGCGCTGGATCAAAGGGCATGCAGGCAATCCTTATAATGTTCAGGCTGACCAAATTGCCAGGCGGGAAATTGAAAAAAGAAAAAAAAATTAAAAGACAGGAAACCTGTCTTTTTTTTGAGGCGACGACGGGATTTGAACCCGTGATGAGGGTTTTGCAGACCCTTGCCTTCC
>CAZBNE010000019.1:0-30726 GCA_964493155.1 uncultured Pelolinea sp. | reverse complement strand
AACCGATCCGGAGGTATTAAATGAGTATAAATGATCCTATTGCTGATATGCTGACTCGCATCCGGAATGGTGTGATGAGCAAACAAACTTTCGTTGCGATTCCAAACTCGAAACTGAAAGCGGAAATTGCGCGCATATTGAAAGAAGAAGGTTTCATTGAAGATTTTGAAACCGCTGAAGGTGGCAAGCCATCTGAAAACATGCTACGCGTTCGCCTGAAATACATCGGAGAGCGACGCACAAAAAGGCCTGTTATCACAGGTTTGCAGCGTATCAGCCGGCCTGGACGGCGGATTTATTCGCATAAGAAAGAAATCCCGTGGGTGCTTTCTGGAATGGGTATCTCGATCTTGACCACCCCCAAGGGTGTGATGACTGGCCAAAAAGCCCGAAAATTAGGCGTTGGCGGCGAGATTCTATGCAAAGTATGGTAAAGCATCAAATATTACGGAGGTAATGTAGTGTCTCGAATAGGAAAATTACCCATCGCAATTCCTTCGGGTGTTCAAGTGGAATTGAATGGAAATCAAGTGAAAGTAAAAGGACCGAAAGGTGAGCTTGAGCGGACTTTTTCCAATTTTATTAAGATCGCTCAAGAGGCAGATCATCTTCTGATCACTCGAAGCTCAGAGGAAAAGATGATTCGCGCATTGCATGGTACGACTCGCGCAGTGCTGAGCAACATGGTCACAGGTGTTAGCGCTGGCTTTCAAAAAACTCTTGAGGTCCAGGGAGTTGGTTATAAGGCGGATATGGATGGTAAGACTCTGGTGATTAATGTTGGATTTTCTCACCCAGTCCGTATTGAACCACCGGCTGGCATAGAATTTGAAGTGACTGAAAAGAACCGGTTTATTGTGATAAAGGGTTCTAACAAGGAAGATGTTGGTCAGGTTTCAGCGGATATCAGAAAAATTCGCCCTCCAGAGCCTTATCATGGAAAAGGAATCAGGTATCTGGGTGAAAATGTTCGTCGAAAAGCCGGTAAGACTGCTAGTTCAGGCGGCGGATAAAAGAAGGTTAATAAAATGGCAAATAAATCAAGAAATCAAGCAAGATTACATCGACACCAAAGAGTGCGGAAGAAAGTTTTTGGCACTCCAGATAAGCCGCGCCTTTGTGTATTTCGCAGCCTGACTGGTATTTATGCCCAGATCATTGATGATGAAAAAGGATTCACTTTGGTTTCCTCATCCAACATCGACTCGGAATTAAGGGAAAAGACAGCCAAGATGAAAAAAGTCGATCAAGCTAAAGAGGTTGGCAAGCTGTTAGGGGAGCGAGCGGTTTCAATGAAAATCAAAACCGTTGTATTTGACCGTGGCGGTTTCCAATATCGAGGACGCATTAAAGCGTTAGCTGATGCAGCTCGTGAAGCAGGTTTGCAATTTTAAAGCAGGTGAATATGGAAAAAAAAGAATCAATGAATAAGAGAGCATTCCAGCCGGAAGAGAAGGAATTTGACGAGCGCGTAATCGATATCGCCCGGGTGTCCAAGGTAGTCAAGGGCGGGCGTCTGTTTCATTTCAGGGTTACCATGATTGCCGGCGATAACAATGGACGTGTTGGCATGGGCATTGGAAAAGCGGGGACTGTCACTGATGCGATCGCAAAGGCGACTAAACGTGCGCACAGTAATATGAAGAAAATTTCTCTTTATGGAACCACAATTCCTCACGAGATCATTACCAGAGTTGCAGGCGCGCAGGTTCTCTTAAAGCCCGCTTCGCAAGGGACAGGCGTTATTGCTGGAAGCGGTGTTCGCGCTGTCGTTGAAGCTGCTGGGATTCGTGACATTCTTACGAAATCATTAGGCAGCTCAAATGTATTAAACATCGTAAAGGCTACATTTAAAGCATTGGAGCAATTAAAGGCTCCTGATGAAATTGCTGAAATGCGTGGAATGCCGGCGAAAGATTTAACTCCTTTCTGGGACCGGAGGAAAAATGGCTAAGAAAGAAAAGAAAATAAAGATCACACTTGTTCGCAGTCCTATAGGTAATACTGAAAGACATCGAGCAACAGTTAGAGCCATTGGATTGCACCGTGTAGGCCAGACTGTTGAGCAGACTGATACCCTTTCATTGCGAGGGATGCTTGCAAAAGTGAACCACCTTGTAAAAATCGAAGAAGTGGAAAATTAGAAATGAAGTTAAACGATCTAAAACCCAATGAGGGTTCAAAGACTAAAAAGAGACGCATTAGCCGTGGTATTGCAGCTGGTCAAGGTAAAACCGGCGGTCGCGGTACCAAAGGTCAGCACTCCCGTGCTGGTTTTGGAGGCCATCTTTATCGTCAGGGTGGAAATCTGCCTTTTTACCGCAGATTGCCCTTTATGCGCGGCGAAGGATTCACGCCTGTTAATCGGATTGAATATAACGTGATAAATGTCGGAAAATTAAATGACTTTAAAGCCGGAACAGAACTTACTCCAGAGCTGTTGGCTGAAAAAGGGATGATTCATAAAAAAAGCAATCCGTTAGCCATCCTTGGGCATGGTGAATTAACCAAAGCATATACGGTTAAGGCGCATCGCTTTTCTAAAAGCGCAATTGCAAAGATTGAAGCCGCGGGAGGCAAAGCAGAAATTGTTGAGATGTAAAGCTGTGGTGATTCATAAGGAGACCAATTCATGAAGCGATCCGCATGGCGGTATCTTTGGACATCCGTTGATATCCGCAAGAAACTATTAATTACATTGGCGCTGCTTATTCTTTATCGGCTGGCAGCGAATATCCCTGTACCAGGTATCAACCGTGCAGTGATTTCAGGCATTTTCCAACAGCAGGGTCCCGCGAGCAGTCTTTTAGGTGTCTTCGACCTCCTTTCGGGCGGCACATTATCTAATTTCTCGATCCTCGCGATGGGTGTTTACCCCTATATTACAGCCCAAATTATCATCCAACTTCTCATACCAATCATTCCTTCGCTCGAACGGAGAATGAAAGAGAACCCTCGCGAAGGACGCAAACTGATGGAAAAATGGACGGTCTTTTTGACCATACCTATGGCGGCGTTATCTGCAATTGGTCAGATCCAGTTATTTAACCAACTTGCTTCAGGGAGTTCCATCCTGCATTACCAATTTGGATTTACTGGAGAAAATTTGCTGCCCACTTTGACAACGCTGATAAGCATGATAGGCGGCACAATGTTGGGTATTTGGTTGGGTGAATTGATCTCAGAGTATGGTATTCCCAATCAAGGGCTTTCTTTGATCATTTTTGCGGGTATTGTTTCCAGAATCCCGACTAACCTGTACAGCCTGATCGTTTCTGGCCAATCCGTTGTGCTTTTATTTGCATTAATGGCGCTTGTCCTCGGTTTGACGATCTTTGCTATCATCATCGTCCAGCAAGGCCGTAGAAATGTCCCCGTGCTCTTCCCCGGTCGCAGAATGGGCAATCGCATGTCTATGCCTGTAAAATCCAACTTGCCGCTGATGGTTAACCTCGCAGGAATGATACCGTTGATTTTTGCACAAACGATTTTATCTTTGCCAGGGATCATTGCCCAGTTTTTCATTAATTCAAAAACAGCCTGGTTGGCTAAGTTTGCCAGCTGGCTGCAGACAACCTTTAATCCGAACAGTATCTGGTATATCGTTATCTTCTTTACCTTTGTACTTGTACTGACCTTTTTCTACACTGAAGTCCTGTTTGAACAGCAAAACTATGGCGAAAACCTTAAAAGACAGGGTGCTCAGATACCCGGGGTCGTTCGTGGAATACCCACACAGAATTATTTAAACAAAGTTCAGCGGCGTATTACCTTGGTGGGAGCGTTGTTTCTGGCCATCGTAGCAACACTTCCGTATATATTCCAAATTGCACTTCCAGCCAGTATTGGCGCGGGTATATTCCTTGTATCTGCTTCAGGTTTGATCATCGTCGTTGGCGTGGTAAGAGATACTTTCAATATCATTGAAACTGAACTGAAGCTGCATGGCTATGATGAGAGCCTGATTAAAGGATAAATTCTGAAATGGCGCGATTTTATGTGTTATTAGGCCCTCCAGGCGCTGGCAAAGGAACTCAAGCCGAGATCATAGCCAAAAAATGCGGGATCCCTCATATCTCATCAGGTAATATTTTTAGGGAGAACCTGCAAAATAACACAGATTTGGGGAATCAAGCCAGAGTGTATATGGACAAAGGGGAACTGGTACCGGATGGAATTACCATCGGGATGGTGGAAAATCGCCTTTCACAACCCGATTGTAATGATGGTGCTTTATTAGATGGATACCCGCGCACTCCTACGCAAGCGCAGGCGTTAGATGAATTCCTTAATAAAAAAGGGAATGAAATTAATGCAGTTCCATTTATAAACGTTCCTTCAAATGATCTTATTGAACGATTGTGCGGGCGGTGGACCTGCAAGGCTGAAGGTCATGTTTATCATCTTAAGAATAAGCCACCTAAGCAGGCAAATATATGTGATATCGATGGCTCTGCTTTGTATCAGCGCGATGATGATAAACGTGAAACCGTTGAGCAGCGCATTAAGGTGTATGTTGAACAGACTGCTCCTTTAATTGCTTTCTATAAGAAAAATGGATTGTTATTTGAAGTTGATGGGGCGCTACCCATAGAGCAAGTGACTTCCAAATTGCTTGAAATAGTGCAATGCTGATCTATGGACGATGCGATGATAGTTTGTTATAATAAAAAATTTGCGGCTGCAGTATTAAGAACAGGAGAAAGTAAATGAGAGTATCACCATCTATCCGCAAACGATGCGCAAAATGCAAGATCGTAAAACGTAAAGGTATTCTTTTTGTTATCTGTGAGAATCCTAAACATAAACAAAGACAGGGATAAAAAGCATGGCAAGAATTGAAGGTGTTGACTTACCGCGCAATAAGCGAATCGAAATTGGGTTGACTTATATTTTTGGTATCGGACCTACTCGCGCGCATGAAATTTTGGCTGCAACCGAGGTAAATCCTGATATCCGAGTCAAAGACCTGACCGAAAATGATGTAAGCGCTTTACGCGATTATATTTCCAAAAGCTATAAGGTTGAAGGAGATCTTCGCCGCGATGTTCAAATGAATATCAAGCGGTTGGTCGAGATCGGCTGTTACCGCGGTATGCGCCATCGCAGAAGTCTGCCGGTACACGGACAGCGTACAAAAACAAACGCTCGCACTCGAAAAGGCCCTAAACATACGGTAGCTGGTCGAGGCCGCCGTCGTGGTGCAGCCAAGTAGTTTTCGATAGAAATTATAGGATTAATTGAAGAGGTCAAATGGCTCAAAGTACTAAACCTACGGCTCGCCGAACAACAGCTGGCCGAAAAACCAAACGAACGATTTCTTCTGCACAGGTGCATATTTTTGCTTCATTCAATAATACGATCATCACCGTGACTGACCAGCAGGGAAATACAGTTAATTGGACCAGTTCAGGCTCTGTCGGATTTCATGGATCACGCAAGAGCACTCCTTTTGCCGCCCGACTGGCAGCTGAAGAGGCTATGAAAAATGCCGCAATAATGGGCATTCAGGAGATTGATATTTTTATTAAGGGACCTGGGCCTGGACGTGAATCTGCAATCCGCGCGATTCAATCCAAAGGAATGAAGATTCGTTCAATTGCTGACATTACACCAATCCCTCATAACGGATGCCGGCCGCCTAAGAAGCGCCGTGTTTAGAATTTCAGGAGAATTATTTAATGGCTCGATATACTGATTCAGTTTGCAAATTATGCCGGCGAGAAGGCGAAAAACTTTTTCTTAAGAGTGAAAGATGCTTTTCTCCCAAATGCGCTTTTGAACGCCGACCTTATGCTCCCGGGCAGCACGGAAAAACTGCCCAGGGTGCCAACAAGAGAACATCTGATTACGCCAGGCAATTGCGCGCAAAGCAAAAAGCACGACGGGTTTATGGAATCCTTGAATCACAATTCAGGCGCTATTTTGGATTAGCTATTAAGGTTCCGGGTGTAACAGGCTTAACCATGCTTCAAATCCTGGAATCCCGCCTTGACAATGTTGTTTTTAGACTTGGTTATACCGCCAATCGTGCTCAAGCCCGCCAGATTGTCAATCATGGTCATTTTATGGTAAATGGCAAAAAAACCAACATTCCATCAGCTGTACTAAAGCCTGGTGATGTCATAACTGTTCGCGAAGAATCCAAGAAAAATGGTTTCTTTAAAGATATTGCGCAGGTTGCAGAAAAAACCAATGCGGCTATGTGGATGGAACGTGACCTAAAGAATTTAAGCGCCAGAATGCTTCGTTTGCCTGAACGAGGCGAAATTGATGGAAATTTAAACGAACAGCTCATCGTCGAGTATTATTCAAGATAATACAGAAAGATTAGATGATATTGATTAATCTAAAAAAAAGAGAGGGTGACTGTGGCTCAAAGTAGTATGGTTACACCAACTTTAGAACGTAAAGAAGAAGCACGGAATTATGCTAAGTTTGTTGTCGCTCCACTTGAACAGGGCTATGGCGTTACCTTAGGCAATTCCTTACGCAGAGTACTGCTATCCTCGCTGGATGGCGCGGCTATTACTTCTATGCGCATTTCCGATACTTTACATGAGTTCAGTGATATTCCCGGAGTGCGTGAGGATGTTCTTCAGGTTATGCTCCAGGTGAAGCAGATTAGGGTATTGATGCATGAAGGCGAGATTTCACATATGCATTTGGATGTCAGTGGCGAAGGTGTTGTAACAGCTGCAGATATCCAGGTGAATTCTGAACTTGAAATTGTGAACCCTGAATTATATTTGTTCACAGTGGATGATGCGAAAACCAAACTTTCGATAGATTTTACTGTTGAACGGGGAAGAGGTTACTTACCTTCAAACGAGAGAGTAGATAGTTTTCCTATCGGAGAATTGCCTATTGATGCAATATTTAGTCCAGTAAAACGCGTAAATTTTAATGTAAACAATGCCCGAGTAGGACAAAGCACAAATTATGACAGCCTGGAATTAGAGGTTTGGACTGACGGAACAAAATCACCTGAAAAGTGTCTAGCTCAAGCCGGGGGGATCCTCATTGAACAATTCAAGCTCATTGCAGGTGTAAAAGAAGAGTTTCTGGAAATTGCTGAAGAACCAAAAGAAGCAACGAAGCAAATAACAAATGAAAACGCAGATATGCCCATTGAAAATCTTGACCTCTCAGTTCGGGTGTTCAATTCTCTTAAGCGGACTGGTGTCACAACAGTTGGTGATGTTGTTGAACTACTTGGAAAAGGTGAAGAAGCTGTGATGTCTATCCGTAATTTTGGAGAAAAGAGTCTCGATGAACTGCGTGAGAAAATGCAGGAGAAGGGCTATATGAAAGTTGAAGATCACGAGGACGAAGCGGAGTAAGGATAATGCGCCATAAAATATCAGGTTATCAATTAAACCGGAATACTGCCACACGAAATGCTCTCAGGCGCAGCCTGATCATTAGTTTATTTACCAACAACCGGATTAAAACTACTATTACCAAAGCAAATGCTATTCGCGGTGACGCGGAAAAGTTGATCACTCTGGCAAAGAACAGTTCCAAAGGAACAGAAGTTGATAAAGTTAATGCCCGAAGATTAGCATCCACTAAATTGGCGAATCCAGACGCGATTAAAAAATTGTTTGATGTAGTAGCGCCCAAGTTTGAAAACCGCAATGGCGGTTATACGCGTATGTTGAAGTTAGGTACGCGAGTCGGAGATTCAGCAGAGATGGTTCTGCTTGAACTTGTAGAAGAATAACCCTTCCGGTCACCCGGTTGGAATGGCACTTTACCAGGTAACTATTGCATATGACGGCACTGATTTCTTTGGATATCAGCGCCAAAAGAATCGCAGAACTGTTCAGGGCGATATAGAAAAAGCGCTGAGAGCTATCGGTTGGAATGGAAAGGCAATAGCCTCTTCAGGACGGACTGATTCTGGTACTCATGCTCTCGGTCAGGTCATCAGTTTTGATCTTGATTGGAAGCATGGTTCAGAAAAATTGACGAGCGCACTTAACAGCGCTCTTCCAACAAACATCGCTGTAAAAGAGGTGATACTTGCACCAATGGATTATCACCCAAGGTTCTCGGCGAAGCAGAGGCAGTATCTTTATCAGATAGTGTTCACACCTGATAGAGATCCTATCCTCGAGCGATATTTTTGGAGAGTATGGCCAAAACCTGATGAGGAGCTTTTAATGTTAGGTTCAACCATTTTGGTCGGTGAGCACGATTTTTCATCTTTTGGCAAACCTTCAAAAAAAGGCGGATCGACCATAAGGAATGTTTCAACATGTGAATGGCAATTAGACGGACAGGGAAAAGCGTACTTTAGAATTAAAGCGGAATCATTTTTATATCATATGGTTCGAAGAGTGGTTTTTCTCCTAGTTCATGTTGGCCAGGGAAAGATCGATGCAATAGATATTGAAAAGAATTTGAAAAACCAAATGGAATTACCTGCGGGGATAGCGCCCGCGCGTGGATTATTTTTGGAAAAAGTAATTTATTAGAAAAATTATTGGAGTACGTGATAGTGGAAAAAACATTTGTAAATAAAGGTCAATCAGAATTGAAGTGGGTGCTTGTCGATGTCGGCGGACAAAGGCTAGGCCGCATTGCCACACACATCGCGCATTTACTGATGGGCAAGGATAAGCCAAATTACGCACCCGGTGTCACCATGGGTGATGGAGTAATTGTGATCAATGCCAAGAAAGTAGAAGTAAACGCAACACGGGAAAAAGAAAAAATTTATTACCGGCATTCAAATTATCCCAGCGGCTTGAAATCCGTTCCTTACCCCAAAATGCATGAAGAGCATCCAGAGCGAGTTATTGAATTTGCAGTGAAGGGTATGCTTCCCCATAACCGATATGGCAGGGCGCTATTAAAACGGTTGAAAGTTTATGCCGGTTCAGAACATCCTCACTCAGGACAAAATCCTGTGCAGAAAGCTCAGTAGATCAGGAGTATATAAAGAATGACCGTACAATATTATGAAGGAATTGGACGAAGAAAAGAAAGCACTGCCCGTGTCCGTATTATGACGGGTGAAGGTAAATTTATTGTCAATGAAATGAATCTGGAAGAGTATTTCACACGATTGGGTGATTCTTCGGCAATTTTATTTCCTTTTGAAAGCACCGGTGAGAACCGCCAGCAATATGATGTTTCTGTTATTGTCAATGGCGGTGGTGTCAGTGGGCAGACTTCAGCTGTGCAGTTAGGCTTGGCACGTGCCTTTGCCAAATTGAATCCGGACTACATTGCTTCCCTTCGTAAAAATGGTTTACTAACTCGCGATCCACGCGTAAAGGAACGAAAGAAACCTGGTCTCAAACGTGCCAGAAAGGCGCCAACCTACACCAAGCGCTAAAGCGTTTATAAAATAATGTGATAATGCTACCCACCCCTAAAAAGGGTGGGTAGTATAATTTTTCGGCTTGTTTATAACCTAAGGTGATCATGAAGATTGATGAATGCAGCAAAATATTAAAGGCGCTTAGTTTTGATGAGAATGAAAACATCCATCTGATCAATGGGAACTCGCTCAAAAAAGAACATTCATTACTGCATTCCCCGGATGAATTTGCCTTGTACTACTTTGCACCCAGAACAATTGAAAGTGCGAAGTTATCTAACCTTGTTCATGCAGTTTATAAGAAACCATATCTAGTGACTCAAGTTTTAATCGATCATGACAATTCATTTGAAATTTCTTCTGTTCCTTATAGTGACATTTCATTTGAACGATTAGTCAGGGAAGGAGGGTATCTCTACTTTGAACCAGCAAATGAGATGACATCTTTAATAGGTTTTGTAAATCTCATTGCCCATCTTAGAGCACATGATGGCTGCCCCTGGGATAGAAAACAAACTTTATCCACATTAAGAACCAATTTGCTTGAGGAAGCGCATGAAGTTCTTGAAGCGATAGACAGCTGTGATATGGAAAGTTTAAAGGAAGAGTTAGGTGACCTGCTACTGCAAATTGTCCTACAGGCACAAATCGCATCTGAGCAAGGTGATTTCAACCTTTTTGAAGTGATCAATGCCATATATAAAAAAATAATTTTTCGACATCCCCATGTTTTTGGCGATGTAGAAGTAAATGATGTCTCTGGTGTACTGCAGAACTGGGAAAAATGGAAAGCTGAAGAACGGGTTAACAAAAACAAACCAAAAAACACGAGTATTTTGGCTAGTGTTCCAAAAAGCCTGCCTTCATTAGCGCTTGCCCAAAAATATCAAGAGCGGGCAGCCAGGGTTGGGTTTGATTGGCAGGAGATCGCTCCAGTAATCGAAAAAATCGAAGAAGAAATTGCAGAGGTAAAAGAGGCTGCTGATCAATCAGACCTCGAAAGTGAGCTGGGGGACCTGCTTTTCGCCTTGGTGAATTTGATCCGCTGGCATGGATTGGATGCAGAAAGTGTACTACGACAAATGAACCATCGGTTTCTCAATCGTTTTAATTTTATGGAAGACGAGGTCAATCGGCAGGGACGCCAAATGACAGACCTCTCCCTCGAGGAATTGGACAAAATTTGGGATAAAGCCAAGCAGGCTGAATCTACAAAGGTTCAAACCGCGCGGTAAAGTGCCTTAATAATTCAGGCGCATAAGTGATACGGTATCCTCGGTAAGAATCTCGTTTCTCCCAGATATCTCGGAGTATATCCACTACATAATCCAAATGGCTTTGCGTATACACCCGTCTCGGTAATGCCAGTCTGACAAGTTCTAGTTTGGGATAGACCATCTCGCCGGTATCAGGATCATTATGGGAAAACATAACAGAACCAATCTCAACGCCGCGTATTCCCCCCTCCAGATATAAAGCGGCAGTCAATGACTGTCCGGGAAATTCCTTTTGCGGGATTTGAGCGAAGAGTGTACCGGCATCAAGATAAATAGCGTGGCCTCCGGCAGGCTCAATGATTGGGATTCCGATTTCTCTGATCTTTCCACCGAAATAAGCCGTTTGTTTAAGGCGGTAATCAAGGTAGTCCTCGTTTAATCCTTCATATAGACCGGTTGCCAGTGCTTCAAGATCTCTGCCTGCCAATCCGCCATAGGTTGGAAAGCCTTCCCGCAGGATCAATTCATTGCACACTTTTTGATAAAGGTTTTCATCGCGCATAGCCAGAAAACCGCCAATGTTGACAATTGCGTCTTTTTTGGAACTCATCCAGGCGCCATCAGCCAGCGAAAAGATCTCTCTGGCGATTTCAATTGTTGATTTATTTTCGTAACCAGGTTCGCGTAGTTTAATGAAATAGCAATTTTCTGCATACCGGCAGGCATCTATGAAAAAGGGGATTTTGTGGTTTCGGTAAACGGCGGCAACATCTTTAATATTCTTAAGAGAAACCGGTTGGCCTCCACCGGCATTATTGGTAATAGTAATGCAGCCAAAAGGGATATTTTCTGCTCCTGTATTATTGATCCAATTTTCAAGCTTATCGACATCCATATTGCCTTTAAAGGGTATATGTGCTGAAATGTCAAACGCCTGATCGTTAACCAGATTGATTGGCCGCCCGCCGCGGGCAAGCAGATTTGCCTCTGTCGTATCAAAATGCATATTTGAGGGAATGAATGAATCTTCTCTTACCATGATCGCCGAGAGGATATTCTCGGCTGCCCGCCCCTGATGCGTGGGCACAAAGAATTCAAAACCAAATATATCCCGGATTGCCTCTTTTAAACGATAAAATGATCTCGCCCCTGCATAGGATTCATCGCCTTCCATGATCGATGCCCATTGAGCCTGGCTCATGGCGCCGGTGCCCGAATCTGTTAGAAGGTCAATGTATACATCTTTCGCGGCAAGAGAAAAAAGGTTATATCCCGCCTGGATCATGGCTTGCTTGCGTACTTCAGGAGATTGCAGGTTGATAGGTTCAACCATTTTGATGCGAAAAGGTTCTGCAGGGTGTTTGAGCATAATCAATTTCCTCCAATAATTATGAATCATAGTTTATCATTGATGGCAAGTTCAGAGAGCATTACATAAATTATTTAAGGTTGAACATGTGAAACAAATTTCCAACAATCTGAGGTATGCCTGCTTCATATTGGGATTAGGTTTATTGATTTGGACAATAATCCCAGATCGCCAGGTGGAGAAGGTTTTTACCATTAATCCCGAATCTTCTTTGTTAACCAAAAAAATCGAATGTGCAGAAGTTCAGGAATTATTTGGTGCTGAATTTTTTATAAATTACCCAAAATCAGTCTATCCAGGAAAAGCTAGTCTCATTCAGGTGGATATTATAAAAACAGGTATTGAACACGACTCTGCCATATGGGATGATGCATTGAAATCGTGCGAGGTTTTTTTTGAAGTCAGGATTGATGCTAAAGACATTAGAATAGAGCCGGGAAATAAAATTATTAAGCCCTTTGTAAATAGATCGTCACAGCTCGTTCAATTTGAAGTTTTTTCGATGAAGAATCAAGAAATTAAAGGTACATTATGGATCAACGTATTTTTCCCAGACAGGAATGAGACAGTTTTGGAAAGAATCCCAATATTTGCGATACCTTTCAACATACAAACTCGGTCATTACTTGGGATGCCTGTGCAGATTGTAAAATTATTCTCATATTTTATTTTAGCGATAGCCATGCTCATGTTCTTATTGGTAAAGGATCAGGGTAAAATTCGTAAATGATATAATCTTGAACCATGAAAAATAAACAAAAGAAGTTGTCACCAAAGCAACAGGAACTCCTTAGTAAAAAAATGGCGCCTGTTTACAGGAATATCGGTGGCATAACCTTTGCGGTTGGTTTAATCGCTTTACTTGCAGGATTAAGGATCGATAAGGTCAATGGAACACAGCCAATCTTTACATTGGTTATAATTGCAATCAGTGTTCCTTTGGTTTTGTTCCTCAATACTCATTTTTTGCGGAAAGCGATTGCGAAAACCATGGCGGAATTTGATCAAGAAACTAAAAACCAGAAATAATATTTTCTCTCAAAATGCTTTTAGCTGAATTACTTTCACAATCCGGCCAATTTATTGATGGTCTTCCAGATATTCCGGAAATTGACATCCTTGGTATTAAATCTGATTCTCGCAAAATCAAAAAAGGAGATCTGTTTATTGCTCTTGAAGGTGGTTCAACCGATGGACACGCATTTATCAATACAGCAATTGAAAATGGTGCGGTCGCTGTCATTGGGCGTAAAAAAATGGAAAAACTGGGTGTTCCTTATTTTCAGACTGACACCCCAAGAAAAACCTTGGCCTTTCTGGCGGCAGCTTTAAATGGAAATCCTGCTCGAAGTTTAACCATGATTGGTGTGACAGGCACGGATGGTAAAACGACAACTGTTAACCTGATTTATCAAATCCTGCTCGCCTGCGGTATAAGGGCAGGAATGATTTCTACAGTCAATGCTGTAGTTGGTGACGAGACGATTGATACGGGCTTTCATGTAACTACTCCCGATGCAATCGAAATCCAGTCCTTATTAAGAAAAATGGTTGAAAGTGGAATTACTCATGTAGTCCTTGAAACCACTTCTCACGGGCTGGACCAGTACAGGGTGGAGGCGTGTGAATTTGATATCGCGGTGATAACCAATATTACTCATGAACATTTAGATTATCACGGCAATTATGAGGGATACCTGAATGCAAAATTTAAACTGATCGATACCTTGGTAGATACTTGTGAGAAAGAAAATGGAAATCCCAGATTGGCGATACTTAACCAGGATGATCTTTCATTTTCGATGATTAAAAAGAAGATGGATGATTCACGCTATCGTTTGATTAATATGTTTTCATATGGATTATCAGAAAACGCACACTTATGTGCAGAAAATATTTCAATCATATCCAAGAAATTAAATTTTGATACAAAAATATTCGGCCAACCTTATAAAGTAAGGTCCTCATTAATTGGTACTTTTAATATTTATAATATTCTGGCGGCCATATCTACTACTGCTGTTGGATTGAACCTTAATATAGAATGTATATTGAACGGAATCCATTCAATGATGAGTGTGCCTGGTCGGATGGAATTGATCAATTCCGGACAGGATTTTTCAGCGATCGTTGACTTTGCGCATACTCCGAATGCTTTGGAAGCGGCACTTAGGACCGTACGGCAGCTTACATCCGGGCGATTAATTGTTGTTTTTGGTTCAGCCGGTTTGAGGGATAGAGAAAAGCGCCGTTTGATGTCAAAAGTATCCTTACATAATGCTGACATTTCAATTTTTACCGCAGAAGATCCTCGTACTGAAAGCCTCTCTATGATATTGAAAGAAATGGCTGATGAAGCTGACCTGAATGGTGGTATTGTAAATAAAAATTATTTCATTGTTGAAGACCGGGGAGAAGCGATTCAGAAAGCAGTAAACATGGCTAATAACGGTGATCTTGTCATGGCTTGCGGCAAGGGGCATGAGCAGTCCATGTGTTTTGGAGAAACTGAATATGCATGGGATGACCGCACAGCGATGCGAGCAGCCTTGGCTGTTAAGCTTAAGATTCCGGGTCCTCAAATGCCATGGCTGCCTACACAGAAAAATAAAAAACCGGTGAACTGATGTTCACCGGTTTTTTATGATTTAACGATTTGATCTCGGGCGATCATGACCTTGGCCGCCTCGCCGATTTCCAGAGCTGCTGCGACCGCCGCTTGAACTTTTTCGATTTGCACTATCGTGCTCGCGTGCTTCTTCTGCTGTCCAGCCTTCCAAAACTGCCTGACGTGATAGGCGGATCTTGCCAGCCGGGTCTATTGCGGTGATCATTACTGTCAATTCCTCGCCGACTTGAGCGATATCTTCTACTTTGTTGACTCTCTCAGAATCAAGCTGTGAAATATGAACCATGCCATCAGTTCCAGGCATGATCTCAACAAAGGCGCCAAAATCAGTTACACGGACAACTTTTCCTGTATAAATTCGGCCTATTACCGGGCTTTCAGTCAGTTGTTCGATCCTTTCACGGGCCTTGTCTTCGTTCACTTTTTCAACAGCAGCGATAAAGACTGTACCGTCTTCAGCGATATCGATCTGAGTGCCGGTTTCTTCCTGCAGAGCACGGATCATTTTGCCGCCTGGGCCAATGACTGCCCCTATTTTGTCAACAGGGATATGGATAGTGACGATTCTGGGAACAAATTCTTTTAACTCGGTATGAGGTTCAGCAATGACCGCCTTGATCTTATCGAGAATTGATAGACGCGCAATCTTTGCCTGAGCCAGAGACTCTCCCATGATTTTGGGTGTAATCCCTTTGATCTTGATATCCATTTGCAAAGCTGTGATACCCGCTTCAGTACCGGCAACCTTAAAATCCATATCGCCGAGATGGTCTTCCAAACCTTGAATGTCGGTTAATATTGAATAATCTTCGCCTTCCTTGATCAAGCCCATCGCAATGCCAGCAACAGGGGCTTTGATGGGTACACCAGTATCCATTAATGCCAGGGTTGAACCGCATACAGAGGCCATTGATGTGGATCCATTGGAAGACATCACTTCAGATACCAGCCGCATGGTATAGGGAAAGTCTTTCTCATCCGGGAGGACAGGAACGAGAGCTCGTTCAGCCAAAGCGCCATGACCAATTTCGCGGCGTGATCGCATTGTTCGACCCACTTCTCCTGTGGAAAAAGGAGGGAAATTGTAATGGTGCATGTAACGCTTGCTATCTTCCGGTGAGAGTGTATCCAGTTCCTGAGCTTCCTTGGGAGTTCCCAGGGTTGCCAGGGTTAGAACCTGCGTTTCACCGCGGGTGAACAAACCCGAACCATGAGCGCGCGGGCTGGTGCCGATCTCGCACCAAATCTCTCGGATTTCAGTGGTATTGCGTCCATCAGGACGTTTGCCATCATTAAGAATTCGTGAGCGGACTACTTTCTTAAAAGCCAGGTCAAATGCCTCGCGTACAGGGTTCTTGAGATCCTCATTTTCCGCTGTCATTTCGGCCAGAACTTCATCTCTCAGAGTATTCAAAGCTTCATCAAGTTCGGCTTTGGAATGCGGTTTATTCAGGATTTCTTCAAAGGGATGGATGGTGCGCTTATATACTTTTTCTACCAGTTCCTCATCCAGGCGATTTATAACTACTTCCCGCTTTGGCTTGCCGACTTCGGCCGCCATTTTTTCAAGAATGTCAATTATTGGCTGTATGGATTTGTGAGCGAAGTCGAGTGCTTCAACCATAACATCTTCATTGACCTCATCAGAGCCGCATTCAACCATCAGGATAGCATCCCGGGTGCCAGCGACACGCAGGTCGAGGTCTGATTCAGCAATTTGCTGATATGTGGGGTTCGCGATCAATTCATTGTTGACTCTGCCCACTCGCACTGCGCCAATAGGTCCTGCCCAGGGGATATCCGAAATGATCATCGCGGCTGATGCGGCATTGACAGCCAAAATATCCAGAGTATTTTCTTTATCTGCCGATAATGTGAGTAGCATAACCTGAACCTCATTGCGCATATCCTTATCAAACAAGGGGCGCAGCGGACGGTCGGTTAAACGGGCAACCAGAACAGCTTCATCACCGGGTCTACCTTCGCGGCGGAAAAATGATCCGGGAATTCTGCCGCCGGCATATAATCGTTCTTCGTATTCCACACTGAGTGGAAAAAAGTCTATCCCCTCACGCACACCGCCCATGGTTGCAGATGCAAAAATCATGGTATCACCTACTTGGGCGGTGACGGCACCACCAGCCTGGCCGGCTAATTTGCCTGTTTCGAAAATGATACTCTGACTGCCATAGGCAGCTGTGTATTGCTTTACTTGCGGTTTCATTTAAACCTCATTCTTTCTTCCCCTCGAGGTTAGGGACTGAAAGATGATTAAGCCGGAATCTTGATCATTTTTCAATTCCCAACCCGGGGATGCCAAAAATATTTTGTTTTTTAAACGAGCGGATGGATTGTTTCAATCCATCTGCCAGTTTTCAACCGAATTATTTGCTTCTCAGGTTTAGTTTCTTTATGACTGCCTGGTAGCGGGCGATATTTTTTCCTCGAAGGTAAGTGAGGAATCGCCGACGTTGACCAACCAGTTTCAATAAACCGCGCCGTGATGATTCATCATGCTTGTGAATCTTCAAATGTTCGGTAAGCTGCTCAATTCTTTTTGTGAGCATGGCGATCTGAACTTCAGCGGATCCGGTATCCGATGAATGGACACGAAATCCTTCTATGATGCTGCCTTTTTCTTCTTTTGTTAATGACATGACGCTGCTTTCTCCTTCATAAATTTAGCAAGTCTCCTCACCCAAAGCCGTAGCCTCAAGAGGGACTAGTCAGATTGATTATTATACCAGATGGAATTAATAATTGGCGCTTGAAGTACTATGGTTGGTCAAAGAAGATCTGATTTCCTTTTGAAAAAAGTTATCAAAGAGTGGAAGGCATTTTCGCAAGAATTTCAAATTTTCACCTTCTTGAAAAAGATTGCTGGTCATTATGAGAAAAGATGCGGTTTCTGCTTCTGAAAGCGAGATAAGACCTTTAATGACCTTCCCCAATTCTTTATGAATAATCAATGGAGGTTTATTGAGCAAGGGAGAAAGGACGCTGAATATCATTGGCAAATTGTGATATCCATGACTCAATGTTTTGTTTAAAAGACACAGCCCTAATTTAATGTTTTCTGGTTCTCTGGAATATAGCCATTTTTTTATAAACTCCATCCATTGAGAGCTCTGTAAGAGTCCTGCTTTGGTTTCGACTGTGGATATCAGGTCTTTTGTCAGAGTTTCACCTAATTCCACGGATAACCAATTCTGAATCCTTTCTAAAAATTCATTATCGAATGAATCTGGAAGATTTGATACCAGTGATATGGCTGCTTTTTTTGGTTCATAGAACGGAAGGTTCCAAAGGTTATCTGCATTTTTAAGTGCAGAATTGGTGTCTAACTGCGCAAGAACTTCAAGCCTGGATTCCAGTTCTGACATTACAGATTCGGGAATATTGTAAGCTGATAAAAGGGAATTGTTTTTCAACCATATATTGGTCGATGACTTCTTATTTTCATAAACCAGAAAAAGAGAGATCAAAGAATTACGAAACATTTCTGGATTTTTAAAATGAACTTCCAGCGCATTCAGTTGTGACCGCAAACGACTTAATTGGACTAAAGGCATTTCAGAAATCAATAAGCTTTTGCGAAGATGACCTTTTCACTGGCATTTTTTCCGCAAGCAATACATTTTCCCTGATAAGATTCCTGGTGAAAGGGGATGCATCGTGTCGTGGCTTTAGTTTCTTCTTTTATCCTGGCTTCACATCCTGCGTCTCCACACCAGGGACTCAGTGCCCATCCATTTTGAACTATTTCTTTAAATTCCTGATAATCTTTTGGTTCGTGTGTATGACTATCGCGAAAAATTGTCGCTTTCTGAAGCAAATTATCATGGATGGCAGATAACAATTTTCCTGCTTCATCATGCAAGTTATTCATTTGAATCTGGATTTTTCCTTCCCGGCCGGGAATATCTCGCCGGGCTGCAGTTACAGAATGATTAGTTACATCCTTAGGACCTATTTCCAGCCTGACAGGAACTCCACGTAACTCCCAATCGTTGAACTTGAAGCCAGGAGTTAATCCTGTTCTCTCATCCACCTTGATCCGATATGTGGATAGCATCAATTTTACTTTTTCTACCGCTTCCATAACAATACTTTTTTCCTCATCTGACCGGAAGATCGGTACAATTACAAATTGAATTGGAGCAAGCCTTGGCGGCAGGATGAGCCCCTGGTCATCTCCATGCGTCATGATAATGGCCCCGATAAATCGGGTAGACAATCCCCAGGATGTTGTCCAGCAAAATTGTAGTTCATTATTCCTATCCAGGTACTGTATATTAAATGCTTTGGCAAAATTCTGACCAAGATTATGCGAGGTGCCTGATTGAAGCGCTCGGGTATCCTTCATCATGCCTTCGATTGAATACGTACGCACCGCACCGGCAAATTTTTCACTTTCACTTTTTCTGCCAATGATTACTGGCACTGCAGCTTCATTAATTGCAAAATCCGCATATACATTCAACATACGCAGAGTCTCTTCTTCCCCTTCCGCAGCGGTTTCATGGGCAGTATGCCCTTCCTGCCAGTAAAATTCCAACGTGCGCAGGAATAGACGTGTGCGCATTTCCCAGCGCACAACATTTGCCCATTGATTAATTAATACAGGCAGATCACGGTAAGACTGGATCCATTTTGCATACATATGGCCGATAATCGTCTCGGATGTAGGACGAACAACTAATGGTTCTTCCAATTCCTGTCCTCCGCCATAGGTTACGACTGCCAATTCCGGCGAAAAACCCTCAACATGTTCTTTTTCCTTCTCCATGAAGGATTTTGGGATTAACAACGGAAAAGCCGCATTCACATGCCCGGTTGCCTTAAAGCGATCATCCAAAGCTTTTTGAATGTTTTCCCAGATAGCCCAGCCATAAGGCCTAACCACCATACACCCCCTTACTGGTGCGTAGTCTGCCAGTTCAGCCCGCAATATAACCTGGTTATACCATTCCGAGAAATCTTCTGATTGTAAGGTTATTTTTTCGTTGTTCATAATACCTTTTTTGAAAATGTGAATTGTGTAATTATAGTGAATTAATTTGTGTATTTCCTCTAATTTATACCAATAATGGACAAAATTTTTAAAAAATATTCACAATTTTTATTTCCTGATCTTTTTGATGATTTGCAGCGCTATCTGCGCCGATTGTCTTTGGGCAGTATGCCAACCATCCTCTGTAGTCATAATGAATAAATGATCAACAACTGCTTTCTGGTCTTTATGGCTGATTTCCTCAAAATTTTTCATAATTCGCATGGGATCACGCGAAAGAATCTCATCCCATAATGATTCGATTGATTTCATATACTTGAAATTTCAACATATTAAATAAAAGAGCTGGCATGCCAGCTCTTTATAAATCATTCAAAACTAATCTTCTTTCTTGCTTTCCATTTCTTTCTGGCGCGATTCAATGACAGTCTGTGCCACATGAGTGGGGACAACTTCATAATGTGAGAATTCCATGTTGAAGATTCCGCGGCCGCCTGTTATTGAGCGTAATTCAGTTGTATACCTCAGCATTTCAGCCAGGGGAACATTCGCATTGACAATGGATCGGCCTTTCTCAGTCTCCATACCCTGAACCCGAGCTCGGCGGGTGTTCATATCGCCCAGAATGTCGCCCATATTCTCTTCAGGCACAATCACGTGAACTTTCATGATTGGTTCGCGAAGAACTGGATTGGCTTCCTTGAAAGCAGCCCGGAATGCTTCGCGACCAGCCATTTCAAATGCGATTGGTTTGGAATCAACCGGATGCTCCTTTCCATCATATACTTCAACCTTGACTCCGGAAATTGTAAATCCTGCCAAAATCCCATCTTTCATAACATTGCGAATGCCTTTTTCAATTGCGGGCATGTAATTCGAACCAATTGCGCCACCGAAAACGGCATTGACAAATTCAAAATCACCTTCAGCCAGGGGCTCGATTCGCAGCCATACTTCACCAAATTGGCCTGAACCACCGGTTTGTTTCTTGTGCCGGTGCATGGCTTGTGCTTTCTTTGTAATTGTCTCACGGTAAGGTACGCGTGGTAATTCCGTCGTAAGGTTAACCTGGAATTTTGATTCCGCACGACGGATCGCTACATCAATATGCTGATCACCCATTCCCTGCAAGATCGTCTGATTGGTAGATGGTTCCTGATGCCATGTAAGGGTCATGTCCTCTTCGCATAGGCGAGTTAGTGATGGCGATATTTTTGTAGAATCTGCCTGGGATTTTGGCATGATCGCCACTTGATAGAGCGAGGTTGGGAATTCTGGAGTAGGCAGAATTATGGGGTGCGTTTTATCGCAGAGTGTATTCCCTGTTGCAGTTACCGATAGCTTTGGTACAACACCGATATCTCCACTATGAAGGACTTTGATCGAAATCGATTCTTTTCCTTTGGGAATATAAATAGCTCCAAGGCGCTCCTCGGTATCTTTGTTAGGATTCCAAAGCCGAACATCAGAGGATAAAGACCCTGAAACAACCTTAAAATATGTTTGCTTTCCGACAAAAGGATCAGCTGTCGTTTTCCATACATATAGTGCTAAAGGACCGCTATCCTCAGCTTTTAATACTTCATCTCCGTTCTTGCCGGCAACAGTGATATTAACTGCGTCGGTGGGGGAGGGAAAAAGTGAGATAATACTGTCCAGCAAAGGTTCAATTCCAATTTCCATTCCTCCGGCAGCCACAAGGACAGGAACATATGTGCCATGTTTTACTACACTGGCGAATCCTTTGGCAATTTCTTCTGCAGAAAGTTCCCCACTTTCCAGATATTTCTCGAGCAGTGTGTCATCACCTTCTGCCGCAGCTTCGACCAATTGAGTACGGGCATTTTCTGCTTCAGCTTTTAATTCGGCTGGAATTTCTTCAGCCTCTTTTCCTGTACCTTTATAGGCTTTCATACTGAGAAGGTCAATAATGCCTTTAAATTCAAGCCGCTCACCCCAGGGTAATTGAACCGGAATAAGACGGGCTTCTGTATTAGCCTGAACGCTGGCTAACACTTTCTTGTAATCAGCGTTTTCACGGTCCATTTTGTTTATTAATACCATTCTGGGGAGTTTAAACTTGTCGCAGTACTGCCAGGCAATTTCAGTTCCCACCTCAAAACCTGATACAGCTTCCACTGCGACAATAGCACTATCTGCAACGCTCAATGCTGAAATCAGTTCGCCAACAAAGTCGGTATACCCCGGTGTGTCAAGAACATTGATCTTGACATCCTTGTATTCAACCGGAATTACTGTTGAATACAGCGAAATTCCTCTTCGGATTTCCTCATCATCATAGTCTGAAATAGTATTGCCTTCTTCAATTTTTCCAAGACGCGTAGAGGCTCCTGTAAAATGAAGGAAGGCTTCTGTCAGGATGGTCTTTCCGGCACTGGAATGGGAGATCAAAGCGACATTTCTGATGGCTTTTGAACTGTATTCTTTCATTAAGATAATTCCTTCTTTCCTTAAATTAATTCAACCTTACAATTTTAAAAGCAAACAGCAGGATTGTCAAAACGATTTGTATTACAGAAAAGATAATATTCTTCACATCTATCAAAAAGATGAATTCTTACATTACAGCTTCTTTTTTTAATAGAATTTCCAGGTACTTCTTTTCGTCCTCTTGTGTTTTTAATTTATTATCGATCCATGCGTCCTTTAATTCATTTAAAATTTTGCTATATACAGGACCGGTTTTAATGCCGAGGTTTTGTAGGTCTTTTCCATTGGTATACGGTTTGATCCAGCGCCACTTTATTGCGAATTCTTCGAGTATCTTTCTAATTTGCTTATCCATACAAAGAGAGTATATGCAATAGATTTCAAGTTGTGAAAACTCCTGAAGCTTTCGAGCGACCTGGCTGGGGGTCAACTTCTTCAAAGAATCTAATTGATGCCATAACATATTCGTCTGAATGATCATTTGCGCAAGATGATTTTTTAACCTCAACCATCTAAGGACTTTTAAAACATTGACCTGATTAACCTGAGCGGTGATCAGCAAGAAAGCCCCATGTGCCTTTTTTGGCTCGGATTTTTTTAGTTCTTGAATAAACCATTCTTTGGGTAGTTCTTCATTGTAAAAATTTCGCAAACAACGCAGGATGTGTGCGTCCCAGTGTACATTATTGAATAAGGTATCAAGCAAATCTAGTGAATGGATTCTTGCAAGCATTTCAGGAGCTTTTGATTCTTCCAGGATCAGATCGATTTCATGGCGAATTCGATCACCAGACACTTTTTCCAATAATTCTCTGGCTTCATGTATGAGCGCTACTGTTCTTTCTTCGATAGTAAATCCAAATCTTTGTTCAAAGCGGATTGCGCGTAGAATTCGCGTGGGATCATCAACGAATGATAAAGAATGCAGCACGCGTATTAATCCTTTATGCAAATCATTTAGCCCACCCCAAAAATCATATAATTCTCCAAAGTGATGACCATCTAATCGTACAGCCATCGTATTGATCGTGAAGTCTCGTCGATGTAGATCCAGTTTTATGCTACCTGATTTTACAGTAGGAAGGGCGGTGGGTTTTTCATAAAATTCAGTTCTGGCGCTGATCAGATCGATGGAAGAAGGAAGAGTGGAATAATCCATAGCTGTTCTTGAACCAAACCGATCCAGTAATACTTTTCTTATTGAGTTAATATGCCATTTTGCAGTTCCGAATTTTCGATGAGATGTGACTCTTCCCCCATACTTATCTGCAAGCGACCTAGCTAAAAGTATCCCATCGCCTTCAACAACAAAATCCATATCGGATCCTGGTTTTCCAAGAATCAAATCTCGGGCAAAACCGCCGACCAGATAAATCGGGAGTGATAAATTGCTTGAAGCCATACTGATAAGCTTCAATAATCCTAAACGGGCAGGCTCCAGATCAGATTCCATCTCTGCAGAGAGATTTATTTTTTCAGCTGCGCCGGTTTTTTTTCCAGCAATGATCCTGAGCAAGTCGGTTCGGGTGGCTATGCCAACAATCAAATTTGTTTTTGGGTCAATCACAGGAACTTGACCCCAACCTGTATCTGCCATGACACGCTGAAGAGTTTCAAGCGAATCAGAGGGATGCACAAAAATATTTCCTGAATCCATCAGGCTGGATGCTGGTAAGTTCAACTTGTGCGACAGGGCTCGGTCTACTGCACGGCGGGTTAGCAATCCTAAAATATTTCCATTCTCTATGACTGGATATCCCTCGTAACCGTAATTTTTCATCAATACATGTGCATCTTCAGCTGAAGTTGATGGAGAAATTGTCAATGGTTTTTTGGACATGATCTGTCTGACTGAGATTATTGGTTTTACATATTTTGGGAGAATCTGTTTAAATGATCTGATCAGGTCAACCAATTGATTGTTGTTCTTTTTTTCACGTTTAATTAAGGCGGCAGCAGCCCTCTCATGACCGCCACCACCGAACTGCTGCGCTATCTCCCGCACGTCGATCTGGTCAGTGACTGATCTCGCGACCAGCCTTATGCCTTCCTTTGTTTCAACAAAAATAAATAGTCCATCAGGATCGGTTAGGTTGGAAATTTTATGGGCAATACTTGAAATTTCATCATCCATTTCTGTTGCCCTGGCTGCCGAAATGGATACTGTGCAGCCATTAATATTTTGTGAATCCATTGCAGATAACAATTGCTCAAAAACTTCACGCTGTTCTTGCGATAGTGGAGGATTCAGGTATTCCGAAGCAATTTTCAGGCTGGCTCCCTGATCGAGCAGGTAGGCAACAGCCGAGACATCGCGCGATGAGGTATGCGCATAGCATAAAGAACCTGTATCTTCATAAATTCCAAGCAGAAACAAGGTTGCCTGAATGATATTCAAAGTGCCATTGGATTCTTGGAGTGCTTCAACAAAATGAGTTGTACAGGCGCTGGTTGCCACTGGCAAGAACTCCCATGATTCAGGAAGGTCATCTCTTCTTATATGATGGTCAATTACCGCGACTTTCGTATTTTTATCAAATCCTTTTACTGTGATCAGGGATTGTGTATCAACCAGAGTAATCCTGTCGATCGAACCTCTAGGCAGGTTGTCCAGTTTAATAAAAGGCAGGTCGGCAAAATAGAGGTGAATAAAATTCCTGACGTTGCGATTCATCACGTTGGGAAGGATCGCAAAGGAATCTTTTTGAAGCAGGGCTGCTCCCATAAGTGAAGCAACTGCGTCAAAATCAGCCTGTTCATGCGTTAGAATAACTTGCATGAAGTTATTCTAATCGAATTGAAGGAAGAAAAATCCTGGTTTCTCTTATGCGCTCAGCTAATCTGACAAATGATGAAAAGATCCGCTATGCCAGACATTTCAACGTTCCTGAGATTGGCGAAGCTGGTCAATTAAAACTTAAGCAAGCATCAGTTATTATCATTGGGGCTGGGGGATTAGGTTCAGCTTCCTCTCTCTATCTTGCGTCTGCGGGTATTGGCAAAATCGGAATTGTTGATTCCGATGAGGTTGAACTTTCAAATCTTCAGCGGCAGATCCTTCATTCGATGAAATCGATCGGCAAACCAAAAGTAATCTCTGCGAGAGAGCGGTTGCTGGGATTAAATCCATCAATCGAGGTAAATGATATTCATTTAAGAATAACCTCTGAGACAATTTGTGAAGTTTTATCAGATTATTCGGTTGTGATTGACGCGACAGATAATTTTGAAACACGATATTTATTGAATCAAGCCTGCGTGCAGACAAAAAAACCGTTGATTTATGGCGCAGTTTTCCAATTCTATGGTCAGATGAGCATATTTGATGCGCAAAATGGACCTTGTTTCCGTTGCGTGTTTCGTGAGATCCCAACTGAAGATTTACTGGATACAAATCGTGGTATGGGTGTTGTCAGCCCTTTACCAGGTGTGATAGGTACCCTTCAAGCGATTGAAACAATAAAGATGATACTAAAAGTGGGAACTCCAATTATCGGAAAACTGCTGCTTCTCGATGGATTGCAGATGCAATTTCAGCAAATTTCTATTAGAAAGGACCCGTTTTGCCCTGTTTGCGGCAAACATTAAGAAATATTGATATATGAAGAAGATCTTAATGGCGGTCGTTGCTCATCCTGACGATGAAAGTTTTGGAATGGGTGGAACCCTCGCTCTTTATGCAAACGCAGGTGTTGAAGTGTATTTGATCTGTGCAACCAAAGGTGAAGCGGGAGAGGTGCCTCCAAAAATGCTTGAGGATTTTTCTTCTATTGGCGCCTTACGAGAACATGAACTTTGCTGTGCAGCGGATGCATTAGGATTGACTAAAGTACATTTTCTGGATTATCGTGATTCAGGTATGGCTGGCAGTAATGACAATAATCACCCCAAAGCTCTAATCCAGGCTTCTGTGGATGAGGTCGCCAGGAAGATTGCGCGTTTGATCCGCTCAATAAGACCTCAAGTTGTGGTTACTTTTGATCCAATAGGTGGTTATATGCACCCGGATCATATTGCAGTTCACAACGCCTGTGTCAAGGCGTTCGGTATGGCAGGCGACAAAAATACTAAAATCGAAAACACAAATCCGTTTTCACCAGCTAAACTTTACTTCCATATTTTCCCTCGTGGCTTAACGAAATATATCGTTAAACTGATGCCTTTTTTTGGAAAAGACCCATCAAAATTTGGTAAAAACAAGGATATTAATTTGGCGGCGATCATGAATCAGGATTTTCCGACGCATGCCCGCATCAATTATCGAAAGGTCGCTGAACAGCGCGAAAAAGCCTCTGCCTGTCATGCAAGCCAAGGTGGGGATAGACAAAGCGGTTACATTCTAACCTGGATTATCCGCTTATTTAGCTCAAAAGAATATTTTATGCGGGCTGTGCCTGCTCCGAAAGAAGGTTATCAGGAAAAAGATCTGTTTGAGGGGATCTAAGACTACCGATACCTAACTTAATGTCACTTGGTTGATATAATTATTCGCCTTCCTAGGCGAACGAATCAATTTGAATAAAACCAGATTATTAATTTGATATCGGATAATGAGATAAATATCAGTCGATTTAAAAAAATGATTTCAGCTAATTACGATCTAAGAACTCTTCCGATACCAGCATTTTTATTTTCAAACTGCGATTAAATATTTTTTGAAGCAGATCCCCTTTATTTTCTGCTGCTGAAATTTCATCATTTACGTTCGCCCTTTTCACCAGGCAGTCAAGCTTGATGGTTTTTTTTGAAAAACTGGCTCTAATATCACGAATCCTATTTCTGTGGTAATAATCTAGTCCATCTGCAACGCGAAGAATGGCTGAAAGAGTTAATACAACTTCTCTTTCTTCATGCCCTAGTGCCTTGAAGTGATCATGTTTCAAATCGGGCAGTGAACCCCTGTGGTAACGCGCAATTGAGCCAATAATTAACCTGGTTTTATCCTTGAATTGAAGAATTGGGCTTTCAAGGATTATGTTTAGGGCAGTTTTATGGTGTCTTTTGGGACCTTCAGTATGAACACCAATGTCGTGAAGAATTGATGCATATAAAAGCATGAACTTATTCTCTGGGTCGAGTTTATGTAATTCCTGAAGATCATCAAATATCTTCAAAGCGAGTTTTGTAACATGTTTTGTATGCCGATTCTCAAAATTACAGGTTTTTGCTAATTTAAGGACAAAGCTTAATTCCTTTTTTTCTCTTCATCCAACCTGGAAATGAATTTTGAATATTTCATTGCTCGCCGAAAAATTAATTTGTGGTTTCTGGTGTTTCAGAATTGACAATCGGTGGTACCTGATTGTTATTCTGATTTTCAAGGCTTGTTAAGAAGATGATTTTTCGTAAATTCAACCAGGCTTCTTTAAGCTTCCATTTTTTCCATTCCTGTAAATAAAGTTTATACAAGCGCTCTCGTTCGATTATTCTATTTTCCAACAAGAATTCAATCCCTGGTTTTAGGCGGTTAAAAGGACCTTTATTTCCAAAGAATCTGTTGACTCGAATTTCTTCACTTTGTAAAAACTTGGGCAAAAATTGAGACCAGACATCCGCATCATGGACGTCTCCAAGAATTTGTTGGGCTTTGCGGGTGATATCTAACGCAAAATCAGTTTTTGATGAATACAATTCCGAGAAGATCTCAAGTGTATAACGCAAGTGTTTGGCTGCGATACGCATCTGATGGAGTTCATTCATTCTGGCAGGATCAAATATAAAAACTTCAAAAAACAGAAACTCATCAAGGTGGGATTGTATGTGTGTATAACCAGTCTGAAAAAGCCTTAGTGAATTGCCTGGCTCGATTACAGGTTCTTGTATCGAAGATTCAGCCCAGGCCTGCATTTCTAATAAAGTGGGGCTTTCAAGAATCGCAGATGTTAATGCTTTAGTTTCGTCTTCTTGTTTGGCTTTTTTTTGCCCAAGGCGAAGCCTGACCCTGCGTATTCCGGGCTGGATCACCTTATCTAAATTTGACTTATTGAGGTTGTCCAGGAGATCAATTTGAACATCCAGGTCTCTCACGCGGCCATATGACCGGGTAATTGCTTTGATGTCTCTTATCCAAGGCTTTAGTTTTTTGTTGGGAAGAGCGTGCTCAAAAATGTTCAGGCAGGTTCGGATTCTGCGAGAAGCAACCCTTATGTCATGGATATCCTCAATATTTCTTCGACGAAGTGAATTTTGAGCGGTTTTCTGCAAATTGATGATTTGCGGCAGCATATATCTGGCGCAATAATTCAATAAGATTAAATCTTCTGCCGATTTTGCCATTGTCAATTAATCCAATATTCTTTGAAGATCTTCTTTTATATCGTTGTTGATCTCTTTGATAGACTTGTTGGCATTAATAATATGAAAGTTGTATTCCTCTGACATCTGGTCGAATTGGTTGATCATCTGTGTTTGATATTCTACAAAACTATCATAAAGGTTATCAGCTTTGCTGATATCCATACCGGCTTCCCAAAAATCAAAACCACGTCCATGGACGATGCGGGTTACCAGTGTTTCAACTTCTGCCTTAAGATACAGGACCACATCAGGAATCAGCGCAAAACCGTAAAGATTTCTCGCCCATTTTGGGTCGATGCCTCTGACAATATCACGTGCAATAATAGAATAGAAGTAACGATCTGAAAGGACAAAGAAGCCTGCCTTTAGGGCTGGAATGATCTGGTTTTCCAGCCTGTCTGCAAAATCAGTGGCGTAGAAGAGGCTGATAGTGAGGGGAGTTAGGGTATTGCCTTTCCTTGCTTCATCCAATCCCGGTTGTGTGAGTGGGGAACGCCGCAAGCCGGTATCAGAAACCGCGTTGCCGTTCTTTTCAAGCCATTTGCGTAATAGCTCCACCTGTGTAGAACGCCCAACACCATCCGTGCCTTCCAGGACGATCAGCTTTCCAGGCAGTTTTTTAACATCAAGGTATGGAAAACCAGCGCCGTAGAAAAATGCTTTAGCCATTTATATTCTCCGAATATGATTGCTTTAGCTTATCTCTCTTATTGTGATCTCTGGCAGATTGAATAGGATTCGGGAGCCCTCGCCAACCTTTCAGAACCGTAGAGATCATCTGCCGGATCTCCTTTTGTTGTTTCTGTATCGGGCGGGTTGCGTCGATTACTTTGAAATTGAATTCTTTTGACATGCGGTCATATTCTTCAAGGATTCGCCCCTGAAATAATCTAAAACTGGTCACTTTTTTATCGGAAAGATTCAAATCCATGCCTGCTTCATAATATTTAATTCTCGCACGCGAGGAGGTAATTCTTTCAACTGCTTCATCAATTGATACTTGAAAATAAAGAACCAGATCTGGCTGGTAAGCAAAAGAGTATAAGTTCCGCACCCATTTGGCATCCACACCGCGGGCAACATCGCGTGCAAAACCTGTAAAGGCATATCGATCTGCCAGAACGATCACACCTGCTTTCAGCATTGGGAGAAATTGGTTCTCCCAACGATTGGCAAAATCGGCAGCCTGGATCAGGCTGAAAGTCGTTGGGGTAAACATTTTTTCCTGTTTGCCAAGTTTGCTGGTGCTTTTAACCAATGGCGAAGAATTCCATTCACTGAAATAAACCGATTTCCCCTTTTCAAGCAGCCATTTATGGATAAGATCGATCTGGGTAGATTTACCGCTTCCGTCTATTCCCTCAACGACAATTAATTTTCCCGGACATGGATTTGGTTTTAACATCTTTATTCCTTTTTATATAAAAAATGGACTTGATATGAGGATTATATCAAGCCCATTTTCTTGTTCTTGATCAGAAAACCTACTCTGCCTCGTCATCATTGCTTGACATTTCAAGCATTTCACCAGATTGGATGAATACAGTTCTCTCGCAGATATTAACAACACGGTCAGAAAAGCGTTCAAGGTCATGAACGATCCAAAGCAGCAAACCTGAATCGTCTATGATAGTGGAATTAGCGATCATATTGTCCACTATAGACTTGTAACACTTATTGAAGAGTAAATCCACCTCATCGTCTTGTGCGGGTATCGCAACAGCTACTTTTATATCTTCATTGATAAAAGCAGCAAGAGCTTTATGTAGCATACCAACACCCAGTTCCGCCATTTTTTCAATGTATCTCACCGGAGATGGTATTTCACGATCAGCCAGTCGGATCGTATTATTCGCTATTCCCTTGGCGTAATCTCCCATCCTTTCCAATTCATTAGTGACAATCAGCATGGATGCAAGCAGCCTGAGATCATGAGCCAATGGCTGTTGAGTAGCCATTAGAATTAATATAGCATTTTCTATCGCAAAACGCTTGTCGTTGATTATCTGATCTTCCTCAACAAGTATTTTTGAAGTTGGGATATCCCTTTTCTTAAATGCCGCGGCAGCATCAAGGGTAGCCTGTTCAACCATGCTTCCAAGTAGAAGGATCTCATCCTCAATCTGTTTAATTTTTCTTTCAAAAAGCTCACGCGCCATGTGTCACCTTAATTTATCCAAATCTGCCTGATATGTAATCTTCAGTTTCTTTTTCCGCAGGTTTAATAAAGATCTTTTGTGTAAGATCGTACTCAACCAGAACGCCAACCCTTTCATCTACTTTGGTCCGATCTAATGAGATAAAAGCCGTCAGGTCAGAAGCTCGGCTGGCTTGTTGCATATTATGTGTGACAATAATTATTGTATATTGTTCCTTCAATTCCTGCATTAATTCTTCAATCTTTAAGGTTGCGAT
>CAZBNE010000018.1:0-31083 GCA_964493155.1 uncultured Pelolinea sp. | reverse complement strand
TCATAGCTGGAAAGTATGGCCAGGTATATGCTGAACTGACTTTCGCGGAATGCCGTGCGATCGTAGAGGCGCTGCCTGAAAAAGGCACGTCTACAGCCATCACCATGTCAGTGGATGTGGATGAGATCCTACGCATGGCGGCTGAAGTGAGGCCGGATATCGTGCATATCTCCTCGGAAATGGATGAGGTGAATTTTGACATGATGCGCGAATTGCGTTCCAGGCTGGACAAGAATATCCAGTTAATGAAAGCCATATCGGTTGAAAATGAGAATAGCATCAAGGCAGCCCAGAAATACGCCAAAACAAGCGACCTGCTGCTACTGGATACCAAAGTTAAAGGTTTCCCGGGTGTGGGCGCCACCGGCGCCACGCATGACTGGAATATCAGCCGGCAGATCATCGAGACTGTTGAAATCCCCGTCATACTTGCTGGCGGATTGACCGCCGAAAATGTAGCCTCTGCTATCCGGGCGACACATCCATACGGCGTAGACAGCAACACCTCGACCAATGTCCCTGGAAGCCGAGTGGATAAAGACCTGGCGCGCATTGCAGATTTCGTGAAAGCGGTTAAAGATTATGAAACTGCTGAAATCGGAGCGGCAAAGTAAATATGCACAGCAGAGAAATTCTCCTGCTTGGTGATATCAATATCGATACCGTCTGGCCGGTATCCGAATTTCCGACACCTGGCAGAGATGCCTATGCAAAATCGGTGTCGGTCGGGATCGGGGGGGCGGTGGTAAATACCGCTATTGTTCTTGATAAACTGGGGCAGCAAACGGGATTGCTCTCATGCGTCGGAAACGACATTTGGGCAAAAAAGGCCATTGAATTATTCAAGGCAACAAAAATAAACCTGGCTTATCTAAAAGTCAAGCCAGAGTATACAACCGGACTGATCTTTTTGATCATCACGCCAGATGGTGAAAGAACCATGTATTCTTGCCGGGGGGCGAATGTGCAGTATGACGCAGCTGACGTGGATGAAAAAGTGATTAAGAATGCTGCCATGCTGCATATTTCAGGATACTCCCTGGTGGAGTCACCCCAAAAAGAAGCCACCTGGCGTGCAGTTGATCTGGCAAAAAAGTATAACATTCCTATCAGCCTGGATACCGGGCTCGATCCAGCCATCCATAATCCAAAAGACTTGCGCCGGCTTTTACCTTATCTAACCATCTGCATCACTGGATTAAAGGAAACGGCTGAATTATTTAAAATTTCTGAACCGCAAAGTGCAGCAGAACATCTGCTTTCGCTGGGTGTAAAACTGGCGGCAATCAAGTTGGGAGAAAAGGGCAGTTATGTGGCTTCTGTAGACGAAGTCTTCCAATGTCCTGCTTTTCTAGTGGATGCTGTTGATACGACCGGCGCGGGAGACTCATACACCGCGGGTTTGATTTACGGCTGGTCTCATGGAATGAGCCTAAAAGCAACCGCCTTATCGGGCAGTTTACTTGGTGCGCTGGCGGCTTCAGTCTACGGTGCCGGTTTTGCTCTGCCTGGTACACAGCAAGCAACTTCATTCATAAAGACGATGCTTACAGAAAAAAAAATTCATGAACATCAAAAGAGCTTAAATGAAATACTGGACGTTCTCGGAAAATAATATTTGGATCTTATTAAATTTGTAATTAATATTTTGTAGAAAAAATTTTCAAAAATTTATTTAATGGATCGATTTATTTTTATAGAAAACCTGATATATAAAAATTTTGTTAATTATTCTATATATGTATTGATTGCTTTATCTTTTATGCTATAGTGTCCATAAACGAAAGGATTGAGGATTAAGAGATGGCAGAAAATAAAAAGAACACGTTCGGAGATATTTTAAAGAAAGCATTTGATCCAAAAAAGGAAGCGGTAAAACCCGTAGCAAAAGCCACTGCGGCAGCAAAGCCTGCAGTAAAAACCACGTTTGTTCCGAAACCTGCAGGAGCAACATCGGGCAGTGCCACAACCGAAAAAATTCTGGCTGGTGTAAAAGCAAAAGAAAAATTAGATGCATTAAAGGCGGCCAAAGATATGCAGATCGCCAAGTTGCACACCAAAACCCACCAGGATTTAATAAATGCAGCTTACAAGGCTGCGGAAGAATTGAAAATCTCACCTTTTGCAATTCTCAAAGAAGAATGGAGCAATTTTACCAATACACGCGGCAATAAATATACAGGTCCTGCAGTTGATGACCTGAAGCACCTTGATGATAAACAGAAAGCCGCTTTGAAAAAAGCGCTTGGCTTATAATAAAAAAAAAGCGGCGGAATTTTCCGCCGCTTTTTTTTGTGAGCGCGAAGGGGCTCGAACCCTTAACCAATGGCTTAAAAGGCCACTGCTCTACCATTGAGCTACGCGCCCATGAAGAAAACAATTCTATCACGCCCTTTTTTTAACGTCAACGCAGATTATATTTATATCCACGCAGATGTTATCAGTTACTTGTTAGTAACGGGGCGCGAGCCAGGATGGGCTGCCTTGCCTTTGGAAGCAGAGCGCGAAAGGCGTTTGGCTGGGGGATTGGCATCCTGTGGACAGAGTAAAAGTGCAAGATTATCCAAGGCTTGTAGATCGTATTCGCATTTACCGCACATATCGCAGATCCAGGCGGGAAAATCCGGAACTGTTATCATCCGACCGTCTAAAAAGGTGAAATAGGTCACGGCTGTCTGGTGCATCTGACCGATACTGCAGTCACTGCAGGAAATCATGCTGAGCGGATCGTGGAAATGTTTCAATTATTTAATACCTTAATAGCTGATTAATAAAATATTATAACCGGATAATCAATATAAACATCCATTTGATGATATAGGAATGACATGTAACCAACAAGGAGCAAATATTAAGAATAATTATGCGATGCTGACTGAGTCTACAATACCTACAATGACCGAGATCACGCAGGCATCTTTATTATTCAATACCTGCCGGGCGCCGCTGCCTTCGCGCAGCACCAAAACCGTATCGCCGATGCCCGCCTGGCTGTTATCCAGGGCGACAAAATCACCACTTGTATCGCCTTCATCCAAGCTTAGCGGCTGAACTACAAGCAGACGGCGATGCTTAAAATATGAATAGCTTATGGTAGTGACGATGGTTCCAACGACTTTTCCGATGACCATTGCAGAATCCTTATGCGAACTGATTTGAACCTTTCTTCAGCGTGTAGTCGAATTCGTCATCCGGATGAACGTTCAATTCGTCCACGATCCCAACCAAGGTCAGGTCAACCGGCACAAATTTAACCTCCGGTAGGGCCTGGGCTGCTTCACGCGAGCGCACCATCACACATAAATCTCCCGGCCCAGCCTGGACAATATCGGCGGCAACCTGCAAACCGCCAATCGGTTTGAGATACTTATCGACGGGCTGCACCAACAGCAACTTTAATCCCTCGGTTCCAGGGTATTTTTGAGTACAAACTGCGGTGCCTTTTACCTTTCCAAAAAGCATGGTTATCTCAACCCCAGATCTAAAGCAACACGTTCAATGATACGATCCAAAATAGCATCATCCACCTGGTTGCCAAGGTGTTCCTTGACGGCGTTTTTCACGCGTAGTTTTATGCTATCAACGCGGGCAGAAGAGGGCATAGCAGCAGGCGCCGCTGAAAAAACAGTATTGGATTTGTTGATATAAGGGCGGATCGGTGCACCTGGCGGAGTGTCGTGTTGCTGAACCAGTTCAACATTTAATTTGTGTGCGCTTTCATAAGCCAGATCCGTGAGCACCACATCATCATTAATAATCAGGGTGCGTTCACCGCGCCTGGCCATGTCTTCAATATCACGTTCTGTGTAAAAGGTCTTTGACATAGGTTTCTCCCGATGGGATCAGCGAGATTCAGCCATTGCTCTGCGCACAGCTTCGCTAACAACGCGCTCAAGATCGTCTTCATCCACTTTGATAGATTCAGACTTCTGTTTACCCTCCACACATTCCGGGGAATGGCAGTAGCCCGAATAGATATTAGATTCCATCTCAACGATCTTCTTATGCGATTGGTGCAGCTTTTCAAGGCTGTCCGCTGCCAGCGGTTTTTCACCGCCGAGCTGACGGGCATAATAAATAACTCGCGCGGCAGCTTCGGCGTGTTCTACTTTGATGGCAGCCTGGTAAATATCGCGCCCGACTGCCAGCAACCCGTGATGGTCCAGAAGGACCGCACTGTTTGCACGATCGCGCATGCTTTCGCGGATGGAATCTGCCAGCGCGGGGCTGCCGGGTGTGGCATAAGGCGCCAGTGGTAGCTTACCGCCAAACATCAGTTCGATCTCAGGCAGAATGCTTGATGGCAGATCAAGACCGGCTACGGTGAAAGCAACCAGGATGGGAGGATGGCAATGCGCCACAGCACAAATATCCGGACGCTCCTGATAGGCGGCCAGATGCATGGCGACCTCTACCGTGGGTGGCAGGTCGCCTTCCAGTTTGTTGCCCTGCTTGTCAATTTTTACTATCTGGGAAGGCCTTAGAAATCCCTTGCACAAACGGGAGGGCGTGATCAGGACTTCATTGTCGCTCAGGATGGTTGAGAGGTTGCCGTCGCTGCCGGTCATGAAGCCCGCGGCGTACAGGCGGCGGGCAACCTCGCAAATATCGCTTCTCAGATTCCACTCTAATTCATTCATGATTTCTCCATACTGTAGAATTTATTCCCGGATCCCTTCCAAACCTTCCAGAGCTCTGGTGGCTGCGTCACGTGCAGAGATAACCTCCGCTTCGCTGCCCGAGAGCCACATACGGCCAAAGCGGCCAACGCTGGATACGTGAATGATCTTGATGGATGCCTTCTTTTCGGCTTCATTGCAGGCATAATTGATATATGCAGCGGGTGCGCATTCCATTACCAGCATTGTCTCGCCGGGCACCAGCATTGAGCCCTTTCGGAATCGGTTGAGAAGCTGTGCCTGGTAGGAATCCACTCTTGTGATCACCTGTGTTGAGGCAATCGCGGGTTTGATGCGGTCCTGCACTTTTAATCCAAGTCGGCTGAGGACAACATCGCCTGCTTCAATCACCGCCGCCTGGTTGAGGGAGTGAACTTCGAACATACCAAATTCGCGCTCAACGATCTGGGCGCCTGGCTTGGCTTCAGTTGCTTTGACGGCAATATCTACCATCCGGAAAACCTCATTTCCCGGCGCCATCTCAATATAAAGCGAAGCCATGCCCTCGGTGGGCAGGTCCCCCTGGGTGACCGTGCCGATAAAAGCCGCATACTGTGCCTGCATGCGATCGAGCATGCAATAACAGCGTAATGAAAATTTATCTGCCATATTTTTCTTTCTTCTTAAAGGTTAAAGGCTACTAATTTATTATCATAAACCTATACCGATGTAAAAACCGTCGGACCACCAATCTACTCTTGGTAAACAATACCCCGTCTATTTGCATCACTTAAAAACAGTGCCTATATGATAGCCCAAGGAAAAACTTATCTTCCGGGCAAGGATTGGGATATTGCAGTCAGTAAGGCAGAATTACCCGATAGCACCTTTGGTCTTCTGTGGCAGGATCATTTCTACATCGCTGTGCGGCCGTGGGATGACATGCACTGATACAAGTTCGCCAACCCGTTTTGCAGCAGCTGCGCCCGCATCAGTCGCGGCTTTAACTGCGCCCACATCACCACGTACCATCACCGTCACATACCCGCCGCCTACATATTCCGAGCCAAGCAGAGTGACATTTGCGGCTTTAACCATTGCGTCAGCGGCTTCCACAGCGCCAACCAAACCTTTGGTTTCCACCATTCCAAGAGCGATCATTTCAGGATTTGTTGCCATTTTTTTTACCTTTCTTTTCTTCTTTTATTTTTTATTGATGATTTCTTGAATTACTTTTCTTACCAATACTTCAATCTCCTGCGCGTTAGACCCCGTCGTGTTTTGAGGTTGAACATGCATGGCTGAATCAGGAGGAGCGTTCAATTCGTAAGCCAGGCGTTTGATGTTATAAAGGTGATGCACGGTGATGTTATCGCCAGTGATCGATCCGCCCTCGCCACCTGAACCAAGCGTCAGTGAAGGCATCAAACCGGTTGTCAGGCCAACCGCGCCCAATGTTCCCATGGTATTGACCAAAATTCGGAAGACCGGTTTTTCAAGCCCGAACGCCATAATGACACGCTCATCTTGTGCATGGATGATTTGAGTATGTCCCCGTCCACCGAACATAATCATGTCGATGGAACGCTCACACCCTGCTTCCCAGCCATCTTCCTCATACCAGCCTAGAACAGTAGTCAATTTCTCACGCGATAAAGGCTCACTTTCACCGGTTTTGTTTAACCGTGTAACGATGATGCGTGCCGATTGGGGAATGCTGAACCCAGCCATGCCAGCTAAAGTTTGGGCTGGTTTGCCGACAGTTGCGGTATTAATGCTTCCCTGAGAATTGAAGAGCAGTTTTCGCAGCCGATCTGTCTGTTGCTCGTCCGCGAAATAGGCGCCTTCAGCCTGCATCAGCTGTCCCAACTTTTGCGCGATAGGTTTGTCAGCTATCACCGCTTGTTCAGTTGCGCAGATTGTGGAGCAGTCAAAGGCTTTACTGGCGACAATATAACGTGCTGCTTTTTCCAAGTCAGCGCTGCGGTCGACATAAACTGGTACATTGCCTGGCCCAACTCCATAAGCAGGTTTACCAACGGAATGGGCTGCTTTAACCATTGCGCTGCCGCCAGTTGCCAAAATAAGGCGCACCCGCTTGTGTTCCATTAATTCCTGCGTGCCCTGGAGCGAAATGATCTGCATGCAGCCGACAAGATTGGCAGGCGCACCGGCTTTTTCGGCTGCCTGTCGCATTAAAGTGACGGTCTCATAAGTGCAGCGCACAGACGAAGGGTGTGGCGCGATGATGATCGCGTTGCGAGCTTTGACAGCCGAGATAATCTTAAACATGGCTGTGGAAGTCGGATTTGTACTTGGTGTCAGAGCTACAATGACACCCATCGGCCAGGCAATATCGAACACCCTGCGCTGTTCATCCTGACGGATAACGCCCACAGTCCGGATATTCTTGATACTTTCCCAAACGACACGAGAACCCAATTCATTCTTTAATTTCTTGTGCGCTGCGACACCATAACCAGTTTCTTCATGCGCCATCTGGCCTAATCGTCCGGAAGCCTGAGATGCTGCTTCTGCCATCGCGGCGCAAACACGGTCGACTTCTTCCTGGCTGGCATGCCCCCAGATCAGCTGCGCCTGATAGGCGGCGTCAGCGAGATCACGGGCTTCCTGAATTGAGAGCAAGTCTTTATCCATTACTAATTCCTCACCACTTGTTAACTCTTGCGGTAGGTTTCATTCCCTTCAACGTCCAATGAATCAATCACAGCCATGATCACGGCATCCACTGGCGTATCTTTGGTAATGGTGGTCTGCCGTGCACTTGATCCCGAGGCGGTCAACACCAGGTCTCCGACACCGGCATCCACGCTGTCAATGGCGACGAATGGTTTACCGCTGCCTTTGCCAAACTCATCTGTTTGCTGAACAAGCATGAGTTTTCTACCCTGAAGCTTTTCATCTTTGATGGTTGAAATCGTTGTGCCTATCACACGGACTATCAGCATTTTTGGCTCCTGTTCATTCAATAAGTTTTAGGCGCTTCAGTGCTTGCAGATTCTTCAGTTTGCCTGCCTGCCTGAATAATGCGCACACCTGCGCTTGCACCAACACGGGTCGCGCCGGCTTTTACCATCTTTTCCAGATCTTCACGTGTGCGCACGCCACCAGCGGCTTTTACGCCCAGCAGTGGCCCAACCGTACGGCGCATCAAAGCCACATCTTCCACTGTCGCGCCGGCAGTCGAAAATCCAGTGGAGGTCTTTACAAAATCGGCTCCGGCTTCTTTTGCCAAAAGGCAGGCGATCTGTTTTTCTTCATCAGTAAGGAGAGCGGTTTCGATGATTACTTTAAGGAGACAGCCGGCTTCGTGTACCGGTTTTAAGACTGTCAGGATATCACGAGCCACCAATTCCAGATTCCGATCTTTAAGAGCACCAATATTAATAACCATATCGATCTCGGTAGCGCCTTCAGATAACGCCTGGCGAGTTTCGGCCGCTTTTGTTTCAGACGTATTGGCGCCCAGCGGAAAACCGATGACAGAGCAAACTTTAACAGGAGTTCCACGCAACAGATCAGCGCATAATTTAACCTGTGTGGGATTAACACAAACAGAAGCAAAATTATATTTTTTCGCTTCGTGGCATAGCTGTTTAACCTGATCCCGGGTAGCTTCCGGTTTTAATAGAGTATGGTCAATGTATTTCGCAACTGAAAGGTCATCAGGAATGGTCCCAAGGTGGGATGAAATACGTTCAGCACCGGCGCTAATAACTTGCCCGATCTCATCAAAGCAGGTCGTCACACAGAGATTATCAACGCATTCCTTTTTACACGACTGCCCCTGTGGCATATTGGTTTGATAACTCTCTTCTGCCAGAGCATTAAGGATTTCATGTGTCACAATCTCAGTTAGGGTTTCAATACTTTTGGTATCCACGGATTTTATTTTAAATCCTCTTTCAGGAATTTCTTTTCTATTGCCATGATCTTATCCACCCGATTTGCATGTCTTCCACCGCCGAATGGTGTTTCGAGCCAGGTTTTGACGATTAACTTGACCTGGTTGATTCCCAACAAACCAGCTCCCAAAGTGAGGACGTTAGCATTGTTATGCTCGCGGCTGTTGGTAGCAGTTGCATAATCCACACACATGGCTGCGCGAACTCCGGGAACCTTGTTGGCCGCCATACAGCTGCCAATGCCCGCACCATCAATCACGATACCAAAATTAGCGGCACCCAAACGAACCTTGTCTGCAACAGCAAAGGCGAAATCCGGGTAATCGACAGCTTCTTTGCTGCTTGTGCCGCAATCGATCACGGAATGACCTGACTCTTTAAGAAAAGGGATCAAAATGGTTTTTAATTCGAATCCGCCGTGATCACTGCCAATTGCTATTGTTTTAAAGGATGATAGGGTGGTGTCCGGCTCAGCGACAGGTGCAGTAACACTATTGATGGGAGTGGCGGAAACTGCTTTAGACGCGGCAGCGTCAGCTAAAACCCTTTGAACGATATTTCGAATTTCAGTTTCAGATATATAATCCATTAAAATTCTCAGGTCTAATTGACAAAGCCGATTAGATGGTGATATACTAACTGGTAAAGACCACTTAACGTCTTATCAATGGTAATAATAACACGGGAAATTTTGAATGTCAAGTACTTTTGACCCATCCAATATCATTCCAAAATACCACCAGCTCGCCAATATCATTCGGCAGCAGATCGAAGGCGGCACTTTCCCTGCATATACAGCCATACCCTCTGAACGGCAGATCGAGGAGCAATACTCTCTGAGCCGGCCGACAATTCGACAGGCAATTGATATCCTTGAGCGGCAAGGATACCTTTACCGCGTGCATGGAAAAGGTACATTCGTTTCACCGCCGAAATTACAGAAAGGTATTCTCGAGTTGACGAGTTTCTCTGAGGATATGCGCAACCGTGGTTTGGAACCCGGTCAGCAGATCCTTGAATTTGGTGAAGTTAAGCCCCCTGCGAAAGTTGAGAGGCAGCTGGAGATAAAAGATACAAACCGAAAAGTGCTCAGAATCAAAAGGCTGCGTTATGGCAATGGAATCCCTATTGGTTTACAGGATTCATATCTATGCTTGCCAACCGGACAAACCATAACCCGGGAGGAGATCGAATCGCGCGGATCAATTTATGCCATTCTTCAGGAGAAATTTGGCCTGTATCCCACAGAAGCAGATGAGACTCTGGAAGTGACACTGGCAACACCTGATGAGGCGGAAAAGCTGCAGATATCGGTGGGAAGTCCACTGCTGCTTAATGAAAGAACGCTCTGGTCTCAAGATCGGCAGGCGATCGAATTTGTGCGCATCCTGTACAGGGGTGATCGTTACAAGTATTTTGTGCGGTTGACCCGCAAACAGTAACGGGGTTAACTGCCTGAAGCAAAAATGTCAGGCGTAGGTAGACCGCGTATTTTGGTAATTGGCCAATATACTGCAAAAGCTTTGCCAATCAAGTTTTCCAATGGTACATATCCCCAGACATGCGAATCTGCGGAGGGGTTGCGGTTATCTCCCAGCACAAATAAATTTTCTTCAGGCACTTTCCATGCACCTTCATATTCAGGCGGTGCAGAAATATATGGTTCATTGAGTTGACGCTCATTAACCCAAACCTTTGAGTCCCGCACGAGTACACTGTCTCCGGGCAAGCCAATGACGCGTTTTACGTAATCCAGGCTCGGATCAAGCGGATAATGAAAGGTAACAATATCACCCCGTTCGATCTCTCCAAATTTATATTCCAGCTTATTTACAAGTAAAATCTCGCCAGGCAGCAGGGTGGGTTCCATGCTAATCTTTTGGACGCGAACACGGCCTATTACACAGTCAATAATGAAATAAAGCACCAACGCCATAGCCAGCATTTGGGCGATTTCAAAAAGATTATGAATAAAGATCTTTCTTCTGTCTGTTGGTTGTTCGACGTCAGCGTCCGGCAGGATGGGATTTTCCAATTATTTATTCCTGTGAAGATGGAGTAATTGCCATTCTTTTTTTTAGCGTTTTCCCTTTAGAACGATATGTATCGGCGTGCCTGTAAATGGAAATTCTTTACGTATCTGGTTTTCAAGATACCTTAAATATGAAAAATGTGCCAGTTCAACATCATTGACATACAGCATAAAAGTGGGCGGATCGCTGCGCACCTGGGTGCCATAATAGATGCGCAATATCCGGCCGGTTTTGGATGTTGGAGAATGCATATCCTGAGCTTTCATAAGTATTCGGTTAAGCGTACTCGTGCTCAGGTGCGCCAGGCGCTGATCCTGAACTTTCAATGCTTCCGGCAATACCTGGTCAACCCTCTGTCCGGTCTTGGCAGAAATGAAAAGCATGGGTACATAATCCATGAAATTCAACGCCATCCGGATTTTCTGCTTGTATTCTTCCATTGTGAAGTTACTTTTTTCAATCGCATCCCACTTATTGATCAAGACGATCGCGCTTTTCCAGGCTTCAAGAATAAAACCGGCAATGTGAGTATCCTGAGCAGTGATGTTCGTCGTGGCGTCAATCATTAATAAGGCTACATCACAACGTTCAATCGCGCGCATGCTGCGTATGACGCTGTACTTTTCCACTCCGCGATCAATACGACCGCGCCGGCGGATACCCGCGGTATCAATCAATGTGACAGGAATATTGTCAAAAACAATCCGGGAATCCAAAGAATCGCGGGTGGTCCCGGCGATTGGGCTGACAATAGCCCTCTGTTCACCGACCAATTTATTCAGCAGGCTGGATTTGCCTGAATTTGGTTTACCGACAATGGCGATTTTGACGGATTCATCCTCTTCCTCTTCCGGTAGTTCGGGAAATGCTGCCACCAAGGCATCCAACAAGTCACCGGTGCCCGTTCCATGATTGGCAGATATGGCGAATGGTTCTCCCAAACCAAGTTCAAAAAATTCCACAGCATTGGCGCGTAAGGTTTTATTGTCAGCTTTATTGACAACCAAAAAAATAGGCGGCCAATTTTCGCCATCACGTTTTTTTTGAAGGCTGCGCAGCAAAACCGCTACCTCCGCATCGGATGATGTAACACCGTTTGTGGCATCGACCACGAAGAGAATGGCATCTGCTTCGTGCGCGGCAACCAGAGCCTGGTCACGGATTTGCTGAATGTAATCTGCGGAACCGATGCTTAAAGGTGTTGTTTCACCAGTGGTGGGATCGATTCCACCGGTATCGATCAAATGAAAACGGCGGCCGTTCCATTCCGATTCGGCAAAGAGGCGGTCTCGCGTTGTGCCGGGAGTATCATCGACGATGGCCAGCTCTTCACCGGCGAGGCGATTAAATAATGTGCTCTTTCCGACGTTTGGCCGGCCAACAATTGCGACAATTGGTAAGTTCATTCTCAGCTTCCCGGTGCATCAGTTGGGGAGGTTTTGATCTCCACTTCAATAGTTGTGGGCAGGATGGATTCTACCAGAATACCTGAATTCCCCACCTGTACCTGCGGTACCAGCTGGTATATTCCGGGAGCTTTATCGGTCAGGTCCAACAAAATCCTGACATCGCTTGCTTTCAGGGCATCCAGATCAGGTAAAGGGCCGGATAGGATAATATCCATGCGATCGGGCGAAAGGACTGTCTGCAAAACCGGAGAAATCCCGATGATCTCGATCGGCAGATCGGTCAGCGTTATGCTGCTTTCCAATGGGGAGATTGAAACCGTTACTTCAATGGTTGACTCACCCACCACAATCACGCCTGATGGAAGGTTCAAAGGCAAGGCGACTTCCAGGTCGCTATCGGCATCTGTAAGATTTAATGGTTGGGTCTCAATAGAACCAGGCAGAGTGTTAATAAGCTCAAGGTCTGTTGAGAAAACAGTTACGATGGGTGGATTTGGTGAGATATCGCTTAATCTGTACCCGCTGGCGATCTGGCCAGCAGTTACCACCCGAACTGAAACATTCTTGTAACCTCCACGTTGGGTTATTTCCTGGCGGACATGAATCTTTTCAGGAGAGATCGTCACACCCGATACCTTCAGCCCATTCTCATCAAAGGCGGATAGAACAAGGTCCCGGTCAACGGATTTTCTTGAGGAACTGATATCCAGTGTTGCACGGATCTCAACCACCTTGTCAACCAGCGAAGCTGGCCCATTTACAGCGGCATCTTTTGCATTTAGTTCAGGGGTGCCTGCTTCATAGCCAACAGCAGGGTTTGCCGGCTGAAGCAGCTGAATAGGAAGGGTCTTGCTGATTTGTTGTTCCATTGTTATATTGACAATAGCAGGTGATACGCTTTCCACCCGCACCGGTTGGGCGGCAATTTGTATTTTTACTGGTATTTCATAGGTGCCAGAATCCAATCCTGTAAGGTCAACCACGGCACGAACAACATTTGTTGAGGATAATGAAGATGCCCATGTAGATGCAGGGGCACTCAGCGTAAGTGATACCTGTTCAGGCAGTTCTGTAGTGATGACAAGAGATGAGTTTATGCCAATGACTTCCAGCGCAACCGGTCGATTATAAACACGTTTTTCAACAGGATCGGTATTGGTTACCGCTAATATCCAGACTGCGATCGCCAGTAGTATGGCTGATATGAGTGTTGGAAAATTCTTCGTAAGTTTGTTAAAGCTATTCATGGTTAATCTTTTGGTTCTTTAAAAAAGTCGGTCAGGTTTTGAAACCAGGATTTAATGTTGGCGTGCTGCTCGATCTCAACCTGCTGCTTAAAGAAGGCCAGTAAAATGTTTTCTAATTTTTCAGAACTGATCCTGCGCATCAATCGACCGCGATGGGCAAGAGAAATCGAGCCTGTTTCTTCAGAAACGACAACTGCTATAGCATCTGAAACCTCCGAAATGCCTAATGCGGCGCGATGGCGCAAACCCAGCTGGCGTTCAGGCGAACTATTCAACACGCCGCTGGATGAAAGGGGCATAACGCATGCACCAGCAGACACCAGTCCATTCTTAATGATCACTGCCCCATCATGCAGGGGCGTATTTGGATAGAAGATCTGCAAAAGAAGCTCCGGTGTCACTTGCGCACCCAATTTAACGCCTGTTTCTTCGAAATCACGCAAGTTGTCTCCGCGCTGGAGAACAATGAGCGCTCCCTGACGGAAGACTGACAGCCTGGCACATGCGGCCGTCACGTCCTTGATCGTCTTTTGGATCAGCTGAATATCTGTAACGGGCAGATCAATGAGCAGCGCACCTGAACCGGCACGGCCGAGCCGCTCCAAACCACGACGAATTTCAGGCATAAAAAGAACCGGTATGGCAAACAGCAGGGCTGGAAGAGTAGCATTTGCCAGCCATGAGAATGCAGGTAGATTGACCAGGGTTGTCAGCAAGCTGATCAAAATGACCACAAAAATAACCCCGCGAGTCAGAGTCTGTGCCTGGGTATCCTTAAGCAGCATTAGAATAATATAGAATATCGTGCTAACCAGGAAGAGATCCACCAGCGTTAGCCAGTTAATTCGCTGAACAAGAAAGGCAATTTCTGAAATCAGGTCATCCATTTTGAAAGGTGCCTACTCCCTGAACAGAGCCAACGGCGACCGTAATTGTTTATATAATAGATTGTACCCCAGCGGGGAAAGCTCTATTCCCGAAATGGTGATATCATCTATTTGCTTGAATCCCATTTCTTTACCATAGGACTCATTAATATAATTAAAAGGAAAGTATAGCCTTTCACACAGATGAAGGCTTAAGAATTCCTGTATGTAACTGAGGCTTTGCACAAAATCCTTGGGATCAAATTGATGCAGACTAACGGAAGTACTCGCGGAAAAATTTTCAATATCTAACAGATAGAATTGGACCATTTTGCCTTTTCCTGCTGATCTCCACAGTGAGTATAAAAAAATATTCTTATTTACCTGGAAAAAGTCGGAATTTTCTCCCCGAAAATATTTATTATGTAAATCCAGGTTTCTGACCGGCAGGAAAACCAGACCTTTTTGATTGACCGCTTCAATCGCTTCAACCTCGAGGGGTGAATTTTTTTGGATCAAATAATCATGGAACGGCAGTAATAATTTATTAGTTTGATCAATAGCAGGGCGAAAAGAATCCGAGTTTTTGGCAAGCTCATCCCAAAATGCAGATAAATTGGTCCACAAAGTATTGATATCACCCTCATTTAAAATAGTGAGATCGATCAGCGATCGATCTTTTTTCTCAAAATTTTGGTGGCTGAGCCTTTCGGTAATTTGCGCCTGGCTCATACCCCGAGTTTTGCTTAATCTTTTATGAATCTCTTCAGGATGAGCACTTACTTCCCAAATGACGTTGCAGTGCTTTTTAAGATCGCTATCAAGTAATTTTATAGCTTCAACTACTATGATTGGCAGGGGAGATAATTGAATAATCCGCTTAACCGCCTGTGTGACCAATGGGTGGATAAGCATCTCCAATTGGTGGAGTGCGCTAGAATTACTGAAAACGATTTCACCCAGTCGCTTTCGATTAACTTGCCCAGATTGATCGAGAATTTCATTTCCAAAAATCCGTACCAATTTAGCAAATCCTTGAGTTCCGGAAGCATAGGCCCCATGCGCCAACTGATCCGCATCGATAGTCAGCGCGCCTTTATGCTCCAGCATTTTACGAACCAGGCTCTTGCCGGTACCGATTGCCCCGGTCAGGCCAATGATAAATGGCGCGGTTTTGTTAAACAGATTTTCCATACCAGAAAGATTTTAACTTTTTGGATAACCAATGTCAATTTTTTCAACTAATCATTAATATTTTTGAATTAGAGTATTTTCATTAGGATTTGAATTGATAGGGAAAATTGACATATGGCTTGAAAATAATTTAATTGAATGGTTACTCTGCACAACGAAAACCATTCCAGTAGTATCCAATATTTGGATCGCTGGCACTCCTGTATGAACTATAAATTACAGCCTCAGAGGTCGACCAATAACCGCCGCGATACACTTTTTGTGTTCCGCTCGCAGGTCCCTGAGGATTATTCAGAGGGGATATTTTATAAAAAAATTGATCATGCCAATCTGCAACCCACTCTTCAACATTTCCTGCCATGTCTAGTATGCCATATGGGCTTGCACCAGCGGGGTAACTGCCAACCTTGTTTGTTCCTTGTAATGGATTTTTTTGACCAGCCGGCCCTCTATAATTAACTAAGACCCTATTTGGTGGTGATTCACCCCACGGATATTTTTGACCTTTTGTTCCGCGAGCTGCTTTTTCCCATTCGGCTTCTGTTGGCAAACGCCTGCCTGCCCACTGGCAATAATCAAAAGCCTGATGCCAGCTTATGAAATCAACCGGGTGGTCCTGGTATTTGGTTTCTGCGTAATGACTGAATTCATCATTTTCAGGATCACTGCCTGGCGGCGTACATTCGCCGGCTTTTACGCAGGTGTAATACTGACCGTTGGTGACCTCCGTCTGATCGATCCAGTATTCGTCAAGGAATACGATGTGCTCAGGATAATTATCGATGGCACCGGTTCCTTCTTCGCCCATAATAAATTCACCTTCAGGTATTAATACCTGAATCATTGAATCTTTCGGTGAAACTCGTGAAATAGCACCCACCGCAGTGTTGATGGGTGTTATTTCTAAATCCTGCGAGTTTTTTTGTATCTGCTGAGGAAAACCAAGACCGCATGCCAGAATAACCAACGACATAATCAGAACAGATAGAAATTGAAGGTGTTTCATATTTCCTCAAGAAAACCAGCTGTTTAAAAATCCAGGATCGATGGATTTTCCAAATAATCCTCAAAAAAAACAAAAAAACAGAGCGAATTTACTTATTCGCACCAATACCATCATTAAACACTGGGATTTACCTGTATTCTTCTTTGACCTGAATCTAATAATTCACCCGTTATTTGGTTTTATCCGCTCTTCAATCAGATGCAAAACTGATTGATAGTTATCTGATGTGCAGCGCATTAACATTATTGTGCGTCTCTTGCGGCGTAACAGAATTTCTAAATTTTTCGCGTTGGAGGTGAAACTGTCCACTTTTTCCCATTTCACCAGTTCACTCTGGCGTGATGCGCTGATAAGCCCTGCACCTGCTGCAGTGGGCTTGCCAGTAAACAAGGATAAAAAGTTTATAATATTATTTTTCTTTCTGGTTCCCCCAACTGTTTCTGATTTCACCCCCTTATCATCCATTACATATTGGTATTCATAGCGATTCCCATAAACAACCAGCATGACGAAAACACTTAGCAATGATAAAACACACATAATCCCCAAGGAAATGAGGAAATACCTCAATGCGCTATTGAATGTCAAATTGCCTTCAATAGCTTCAAGAATGAGAATAAAAGATAATAAGAAAAGAGTTGACACAGCTAGAACCATAAATAATTGCCTTGTAACAACTGAATGAGAAAGAAGTTTCAATTCGGCATTCCAAATGATAGGATTTTTACCAAATTCAGGTATATCCTTGGCATTTGATTCGATCCTAGGTTTTTCAACTGAATGATCAATGACAGCAGAGCCGCAAGCCTGGCAGAACTTTGCATCTTGTTCCAGGGGCTCTCCACATTGTTTGCATCTTGTTGTGTAAGCTTTCATAAGTAACTCCTTTTCATATTTCTTTTTAAATGATGTTAAATTCTGACCAGTTTTAGATGAAGTTGAGTGGATCAATGGACGGATACCGGCAAAAACGGCAGCGCTTCTTATGAAGGGAATAGATTTTCCCGCATGCCACACACAACTGCCATTCTCCATCACGGTCAATTTTCTCGGGAAAATCGTAGCCACTGATCTTGACCACGCGATCCCCTGGTTTGAAATAATCTGACAGATCTGACCCGCCAAAAATCGTGATACTTTTCCCTTGATCTGTAATGAAATTGAATTGCACTCCTTTTGCTCGCCGGATAACCTCTAAAAGTTCGCCCTGCCATGTGCCGCCGGCTTTGCGCAGGGTGATAACAACCAGAACGGTTGTAACCAGAATGAACACGACCAAGGATAACCATACATCTGATGATAATTCACCCACATCTCTCCAGATGAGGTAAAGCACTGCGGGAATCAGCAGCAGCCCAAATATGAGCGCCCAGGCAATACGCTGACGCATGTAACTGCCTGACCGCGCCCTGGCTTGACGGTTTTGAGCGGCATGTGGAGAAGTTCGTTTTTCACCTAAAGCCTGCAATGGTTGTCCACAAGTATCACAGAACTGGCTGCCGAATTCGATCTCAGCACCGCAGTGATCACAGAATTTTTGAGTGTTCAAAGTTTCCTCCTCAGTAATTCGTCACTGTGAGTTACCCCGTTGATCATGGGTCGGGCAAATCATACATTGAGAGTTGCGGGATCTGCAGTGTGATAAGGTAAATCTTCCCGTTATCTTCTACCAGTGGGCTTTGCGGATTGGCATTAATCACCTGCCAGGCAAAAGATAGAATCTGCCCATTAATGTACTTTCCAGGAAAAGCACCACCTATTTCATCCAGTTCTGAAAGTGTAAAACCTGCCTGTTCAGCCGGCCAATGGATGACTTGAATGCCCTGCTCTTCATTCCAGTCTATCATTTGCAGATAAGCGCAAAAGAAAGCCTGCGCTGGTATGTATTCATACCCAATGGCGCCTGCGCCTGTGCTGATTAACTTAACCAGTTCGTGAAAACCCTGTGGCGGTTGAGCGTTGTTAACAACCACACTTTTGGCCTGCTCGTGCAGGTTGACGGTTAAGACCTGGCTGGGAGGGCCATCTTCGTGGAATGAGCCGCTGTATTGATCCTTCCAGGAAAAAAAGCCGCTGTCCACAAAACGCAACAACAAGTCGCGGATTTGTTCTGGGTCGAGGTAACCCTCGAAAACATGCCGTGAGGTGATTTCGCCGCCATAAAAATACTCCACCCACTGCACGCGCCCATCACCAAAGACAACACCTTCGGGCAGGTAGTTATCCATGCGCTCATCCTGCCAGGTAGGCAGAAGGCCGGGAAACTGGATCGGATCGGTATGCTTAATAAGAATTGCCTCGGGAGATGCATCCCACTCGAGTTTTGGCTGAGAATGGCCTGTTTGACAGGCAGCCATTACCAGTAGCATGCTCATAAAGATCGCCATGCTTGAAATAATAAAATATTTTTCTTTCATTTTTCTCAAATATTTAAAATCTGCTCCTTACTGCCAATCAGTTTTGTTTTTTATATTTCACCTCCTTTATTTTTTCGCGTGTGCCAGATGTTTTCTGCCCATTTGCCGATCACGATATATCGGAATGGCTTTCCATGGTATACCTGAATTGCCCCCACTATGCCATATAAGATGTACGCAAAACCTACTAACAGGATTATCGCTATGGTCAAGAATGGCACAAAGGACGCGACCCAGGGCAGAGTGTCAATTTCACCACCCTTCGAAACCACTAAGGGTAGAGAGAGGATATTCCCCAGAAAGGTGACAAAGTAACACATAAAGCCAACAAACCAGATTACCATGATGCTGATCTGATAGATCATTGCCTGCAGAGCTTGAAAAGCCAGGAAACTGCTCTTGTCTTTACGGGTGGCCCATATCAAAATGGGAACAACAGCGCCAAGATAGGGCAGGATCACTGATGCATGTGCTAACCCGGCCAGGTTTCGATAATTCTGATCAGGATCAGGGATTTCGAATTCATTTTCCATCATTTTCTCCTCTGCTTTTTATCGAAAAGTGCATTACTCAATTTTCTCTCCGCAATTCCTGCAGAAAGCCGCTCCTGCGCGGATGGGCTGCCCGCAGCCCGGGCAAACATGCTTTGATGATTTGGATATGCGATGAGCGCTATCCTGCCTGGAGGCAGCTGGGGAACCTGCCTTTTTGTTTACTGATGAAGTATCAGTGCCAGGGCCAGATCTCTTTCCGGTTATTCCGGAAGCAGCTGCATTTTTAGATTTTGGTGGAGAATTCTTGTTTTTTTTGCGGGCTTTGAGGACAAGAGCCCCAATTACCACCGTAATGAAACCACCTGCAGCGGCAACCCATGGCAGGATGGAATCCTGGCTGTCATCCCCATAATCGCCCGGTAATTGCCGGGTAGTTTCCCCTTCTTCTTGAGCCGGAATTTTTGTGCTTTGCATTTGGGTAGCCCCCAGAACCGCTGAAGTATCAAATGCTTTGGGCTCTGTAAAAAAACCGTCAGCTTCCATTGAGGTTTCGTACCCTGATGCCAATGTCATCGCTGAACCATCAGGCAGAAGGATTTCCGGGTCACCTTCATAATTCCTGATTGTAGTTTTCCCGTCGGAGGATACAGACACTCCCAGTATCGATCGCAGCCTGATGACAGCCTTTCGAATTTTTTCCCCACCTATTTCATCGGATTCCAATACCTCCATCATAATCCCCAGAGGCCCGGATACCTTCTTTGCAGCTTTTTGAAAAAGGAATTCAAGTGCTTTATCTGTCGTTAAATCCTTTCCCTGTTTTTTAATTATTGTGCGAATCGCTGAATCGCTCATTTGGTATTGCGCAAGTGCCTCTGCATTTGCTTGGGATAGGGTAACCTCCCAATATAAGGTGTCACCACCGCCATAATCCCCTATGCTGAAAGCCGCACCTGACAAATCTCTCACAACCACCCGGGTATTGCCATAAATCACCAGCTTGGACCAATCAAAACCTTTAACAGGCTGAGAACAATACTTGTCTAAATCGAGTGGATAGTTATCTAACTTGGGGGTTAGGATTTCACCATCTGGTCCCGTGGTTGAATCTACCGCGCATACTGAAAAGGCAGCCTTGATTTTCACCTTGAAAGGAATTTCAATTTCACTATCTTGTTCATAATCCTTGGTTGGACTACCGTCTAAGGTGAGGATACCGATTCTTGCCACAAACGAGACTGTTTTTTCTTCTGTGATTGGCATTAGCCATCCCACATTTTTCGACAAAAGTCTGCCAAAATCAAAAACGGCTTCTTTTACACCCGGATTTTTATATTCAAGATACTCCGGAACATCCTGCCCTACAAAGAATAATAAGGGGTCTTGTTCAATGATTTCAACACTGGTAATACCGACAATGTGTGAATCTTCCCTCAGCTTGAATTTTATCCGCAGCGGCACTGGATATTGTTCAGTAAAAGGCATTTCATATCCCAGGAGATACGATATATCAATCTCATCATTTACTACAGTGAAATATCCTTTTATTTCATCAGTCCCGTAATCATTGATGCATTTGGCTTGTATCTCATAGGAACCCATGATTGCATCATCAGGAACAACGAATTTTTCTGATTGATACCCCTGGGATTCTCCCGGTTGTAAACTGTGGCTTCCTCCTTTGTTATAAAATACCTCATTTTTCGATAAATCCAGAATTCTATACTCAACATAAAAGTCCACGGGGTCCTCACCCCAGTTTTTGAGTTCATAAATCACCTTAACCGCCTCGTTGAAATCATAGGTTGTCTTTCCAGTCCGTAATTCCAAAAATGCCAAAAGGGGCCTGACTTCAAACACAGCGAGGGATTCATCAGTACCGCCCTTGCCATCTGTAACTTGCACTTCGACCAGGTATTCACCCACCTCAAGGTCCCACATGCGCACCTGTTTTGAGGTTGGCTTTATCTTTTCACCATTCACAAACCAAGTGTAAGAAAGCGGGTTGCCATCCGGATCTGTTGCGTTTGCGGTTAGTTCAACCTTATCGCTGGGTGTTGGATATTTCGGAGAATAGGTCAGGTGAACCTCTGGCGGTCTGTTTTCATCGGGAATATTTTCTCCCATGAACCCATGCTTCCATCCATAAAACCCTTCCTCCTCATCACGAAACATAAGGTTTACCTTTGCATCCCTGTATTTTCTTGGGGAAAGCGATTTATCAAAATCTTTGGATAAAAATGAAAGCCACCAACAATCACTGGTACTGAAGTACCATTTTGACGCATTTTTTGATTCAGCCCAATAAGTTAGACAACCTATGTCATATTCCAGGACCTCATCATTGTTTGATTTGGTGCTTTTGCGTGTGTACAGAAGAAGAACACCATTGTAATGTGTCAGACCTGGCGTGGTGTTTGGATGATGCATTTTAATAATGGATGTTTCAATAACCTCACGTTTTTTATATGATTCTCCCCCCCCCATTTCGGTCAGTTGTTTCCCAAGGGATTTTGTTGAAAGGCATTTCTGTTTTTCTATAAAATCTTGAATTTTTGAGCAATCCATTTCCTCTCTAAATTGTTCCTGTACGAACACCTCTACGGCATTATTAATTTCTGCATCGGATGGTAAGTACGGCCAGGGATAGGAGTCATCCTGGGCAAATACAACTGGCTGGATGCATGGGAGAAATAAAATTAAAACCATGGTTACATAAATTGATCTGACAATAGAGTGATTCATGTTATTTCTTCCTTACTTTTGTATTCAATATTAAATAATTTCCATACACAAAGAAAGTATCACGAGAGTTTCTGACCGCAATTCTTGCAGTAAGCTGCCCCTGTGCGGACGGGCTGCCCGCAGCTTGGGCACAGATCCTTGACGGCGGACATACCGGCTGATTTTGCAGCTGTACTGACAGTGGTAGCAAGCGTCGATTGGGCTGAGGTGCGCGCGCGTGTTTTCACTGACGGTCCGGCTTTTTCAGAGGCCAGAGCCGCACCGCTGACCGCCAGCGCCTGCCCGCAGGCTCGGCAGAATTGCGCCCCGGGCCGTTGATTTTCACCGAAGTGATGGCAGAAAAGGGCTCTAGTGTCCATACTGATACCTCCTGGAACAGGAACTGTAGTAAGTTGGACGGGATGAAAAATAATGCCCAGAACAACAAGCCCCAATAGACTGATGGGGACAGGCAATTATGCGCGTTTTCCGGCGGACAGATATGGGAAAGGATGAATGGGCAGTCAGAAAAAGATGGATTACTGACGCCTGGTGAATTGGAGGAATCCGGAGAGGGGGGGATTCCAGTAGCTGGTTAGAGCTTGCCTGCCTTACCCTCCATCTACCAATACTGTACAAAAGGATACCTCCAGACCTTTTTCCGTCCGGCTTTGTTGGTATAGATAAATTGTTTTGATGGTGATACCGGATATAAATTTAAACCAAACCAGTATTGGTTACCTGTGAAAATACATTGTCCCCGGCAGGTTAATTATCGACCTTAACCAGTCAGATAATATGTAATCAGTCTAGCATATTAAGTTCTAAAAATCAATAACATTTATATTGCACCGCGAAATTGATGGCAGCTTTTTAAATGTAAAGATGTTTACATTTTCGAAAATGATCTGATGGCATTCTCATTGCGTACAGGGGAAGAAGGTCACTTCCTGGAAAATCTCTGTTTGATAAGATCCATCCGGCAGAAAGAGCTGATATTCAAACCAGGATTCACCCAGCAGGGGCGGGTAGTAAAAATTATTAGTTCCTTCCCATACATCCGCGTTAAAGGTATAAGCAAATTGGTTTGCTGAGATCTTTTCCATATACACTCCCTCCCAATCAGTAAGCTTTCCCTCATTCTTGGTGTTCAGGCGCCACCTCAGTGAAATCTCGTCCACCTCCGGGCTGACCTCAGATGTTATTGTCAATGTGGCCGGGCCATCGGATGATATGCAATGAAACGTTTTGCGGTCACTGCTCGTTTGGACGATGAGTTCAATGATTGGGAATGGTGTTTTTTCCACCACAGGCGGGGCAGCCTGGTCTTGCATGGTCGTAAATTCTGCCGCCTGTTGCTGCTGAGATGGCATACTCTGCTGATCAGTGGCAGTCGGTAGCTCTTCCGTCTGTTGGTACTGAGATGGCATACTCTGCTGATCACTGGCAATCGGTAGCTCTTCTTTCGGTTTTTTCTTGAATAAATTACCTGGTTTAATTAAGAAAACAATCAAAAAGGCCAGCATAATCAAAACAAGTGCGCCGATTGACAGCATGGTCTGCTTATTGAACTCTTTCCCGGAAGTATGTGGAGTTTCAGGGGTGATTTTTAACCCCCCAACCTCATGGCCGCATGCTTCGCAGTACTTTGCTCCGCCCTCCAGACGTTCACCGCACATTTCGCAAAAACTGTCATGATCTGAATTCATTTTTCCTCCTCATCTTTATTTATAATTTTTCCAATGATCATGCATAATATGTATTGGAAAATCCCGATTTGCAGGACATTCGGGAAAGTTTCTCAACTATCTTCCAGCTTGGATTGACATAGAGCATTTAACTGGTTAATACCGTCATCTGCTGATTCATGTTCTTTCCAGAATTTGCCCTATCAATAATAACCAGATCAGTGAGCGAGAATCCGGCTTCCTTTATGTGTTTGGCAGATTTTCTCATGATTCCAACCGATCTGTATCGATGGTTAATGAGGCTTTGTACTGCAGAATATTACGAACCTGGCTCTTATCGGTGCAGAAATCCCTGTTAAGCCTAATAATGAACAGCTTGTTTCTAATGGCAAGTTGTTTATCCTAATGAGATTGTAGCTTTTTGGATAACCAATGTCAAATATTCAGTGAGGGCGCTTGACAACCCCAAATCAAGCGTGTAGAATTGCCCTACTCTGCGCCGAGATAGCTCAGTTGGTAGAGCACGCGACTGAAAATCGCGGTGTCGCCAGTTCGATTCTGGCTCTCGGCATTGTAAAACCCCAGCGCGGGGTTTTTCTTTTTCTGATAAAATCGCATCTACAAAATGAACGTTCTAAAAAAATATGGTCGGCAGATGGCTATTATCTGCATTGCCATCGGCCTGGTAAGCCTGATTTCAGCAATATTCCTGTTCTCAACCCCTTTCAGCGAATTAGTATGGGTTCAGGGTGAAGATCGCCCTGTTGTTTTTTCAGTTGATAACGCCATTGCAGCCAACTGGCTTATGAGTGCGGGGATCCACCTTTTCCCAGGCGATTCTATTTATTTTTCCGGGATCAAGATTGAACCCTCATTTGCCATGCCGGAAATTGATCGGCAGATGCTGTTGTATAAACCCGCTTTCCCTGTTACCTTAACTTTAAATGACAGTACCGAAAGATTCTTCTCATCAGCTCCTACTCTTGGGGCGGCGCTCTGGGAAAAAAAGTTCGGCATCCTGTTTGGTGACAAGATCTCCATTCCTCTGGAGACATCATTGACCGAACCGCTGGCTGTCAACATTCAGCGCGGACAGACAGTGCGCATCAAAACAGGGGAGCATGTTATTGATGTATTAAGTGCTGCGGATACTGTTGGCGATGCGCTTGCGTCAGCTGGCATCCTCCTTCAGGACAAAGATTACTCGACTCCATCTGAAAGCGAACCAATACCCCAGGATCGCAGCATTGAAGTTACGCGTGTTAGCGAAGAGACAATTATGGAGGAATCTGTTATCTCTTATACAAATGAGCGGATAACAGACGCATCATTAAACGTCGGCCAGGAAAAGATCCTGCAAAGCGGGCAGGATGGCGTGAAAATCTCAACGGTCAAGGTCCGTTATGAAAATGGCAAGGAAGTATTACGGACCAAAGAATTGGAATGGGTCTCCAGGCAGCCAATCTCACAAAAAACCGCGTACGGATCGAACATTGTTGTTCAATCCAGCTCCTCGGCGGACTGCCCGGTTGATTACTGGTTGTCCAAAGAAGTGTATGTTACCTCATACCGTGATACCGGCAGTCCCACGGCGACCGGAATCTGGCCGTATTATGGTGCCATAGCCGTATCACCCGAATGGTTTTCAATTTTGCGGGGCAGCAGCATTTGTGTCCCGGGTTATGGGGTTGGCACCGTTCTGGATGTTTGCCCGGGATGCTCTGGCAAACCGTGGGTGGATGTATTCATACCGACAGCTGATTATGTTTCCTGGAGCAAAAACCTGACAGTATATTTTCTGCCGCCTGCGCCGGCTGGATTCAGCGGAGACTTGCCATGAAACTCGATCCGCTTCCCATCCAGTCTTTGTTACGCAATCATGGCTTAAAACCGAAAAAAGGGTTAGGGCAGAACTTTTTAATTGATGAAGGTTTTCTCCAGAAAATTGTGGAAGAAGCCCAGGTTAAAGAAGCTGATGAGGTGCTCGAAATAGGCGCGGGAATGGGGGCGCTTACCCGCCATCTGGCCGCAAATGCAGGTAAAGTTACCGCTGTTGAGATAGACACCATGTTGATCCCGATCCTGAAGAAAGTATTAAAGGAAAGCCGCAATGTGCGCCTGATCCAGGGCGATATCATGGAAATTGAACCGGATGAGCTGGCTGACAAGTGCGGATACAAGGTCGTTGCGAATATCCCCTATTATCTGACTTCCAACCTCATCAGGAAGCTATTGGAAGCGCCCCATAAGCCTGTGTTGATCGCTTTAACAATACAGAAAGAAGTCGCACTTCGCATTTGTGCTGAGCCTGGCAATATGAGCCTTTTATCTCTGGGTGTCCAAATTTACGGTAAACCGAAAATCGCTTTTACGATACCGGCAACCGCGTTCTATCCGGAACCTTCAGTCGATTCCGCCTTGCTGATCGTAGATCTTTTTGATCAGCCGATCATACCTGCTGAACTGCTGGATAGTTTTTTTAAACTGGCAAAAGCGGTATTTATGCAAAAACGAAAAATGCTGCACAATGCATTAAAGGGAGCACCGGGATTGGGTAATGGCAAAGCAGATGAATTGCTCGGCATTTCAGGAATAGATCCTGACAGGCGGGCGCAGACTTTGGCGCTTCAAGAGTGGTACCTGCTGGCGAAAAATTATCAGGGTTTGGCTTGAACCTTACCTGCTGCTCCTGCTCTTAACAGAGAATTCAATCAAGTTCGTCATGAGTCATAACGGTTTTAATTCCGGAATGAAAAACCACCAGGATTGTTGATTTTAAAATCGGCAATTGAAAAGGTGAAGATTTCATGATTATCCAAATAAATTCTTCTGGAAAATATGAAGGAATTGTGCTGGTGTGAGGCTAATTATGCGATCTGCCAAGATCACGATACTGACCAGGGAGGGACCATACGCGGAGCGCGGCTTCCAGTTGAATTCCGAGAGACATTTTGGATTGTCCCCTCTGGCGTTCGGCGAAGTAAATAGGGATCTCCTTCATTTGAAAGCCTAATTTATAGGCAACATAAGCCATTTCCACCTGGAAAATATAGCCATTTGAACGAACGCGCTCCAGGGGCATGGCTGCCAGCGTTTTGCGCCGCCACAACCGAAAACCGCCTGTTGTGTCGCGGATGGGCAATGAAAGTATTGTGCGCGCATAAAGGTTGCCAAAGCCTGACAACCACTTTCTCCAGAATGGCCAGTTCCTGTCTAACGCGCCCCCGGGCACATAGCGTGAGCCGATGGCCACATCACAGGATTCTAGCGCTTGAGAAAGTTCCAGGATTTTTTTGGGTTCATGTGAAAAATCAGCATCCATCTGACCGATTGCATCCGAATCACCGGCAAGCAGATGGTTAAAACCCGTGATATATGCGCTGCCAAGGCCAAGCTTTCCTGCCCGATGAATCACATCCAGTCGTCCCGGGAATTCCTTTTTAAGGCTTTCCGCTATCTCACCAGTTCCGTCTTTGCTGGCGTCATCGATTACCAGGATGCACAAATTTTCCAAAGGTAAGGCAAAGAGATTTCTGGCTAATTTTGGCAGATTTTCTGCCTCATTGTAGGTTGGGATCACAAAAGTTGTTTTCAAATTTCTGTCCAAACGTTAATAATTTTGGCGCTATTATACTAATAATAATACTTTGAAGTCGCATATAATATTTTTTAAGGATGCATAAGGATTATTGAAAGGAGCTTAATATGAAGAAGAATTCGATGATCTTGATAACTGCATTTTTGATGATGGCTTTTGTTTTGGCATGCGGTTTTTCTTTTGGAGAAACTGGACCGAGCGATGAAGAAAAACTGCAAACCGCGGTAGCAGCAACTGTTGCCGCCATTCAACCTTCACCAGTTGTCCCAACTGTGGAAATTCCACCTGCTGAGACGGTGGCACCGCCGGTGCAGCCCACAGCCACCCAGCCTGCACCTCCTACCGCCACACCTTTGCCCTGTAATGCAGCGGCTTTTATTGGTGAAACTGTACCTGACGGATCAGAATTAGTGGTAGGGACATCCTTCGACAAGTCCTGGCGATTAATGAATGTGGGTACCTGTACGTGGAACTCCAACTATGAACTTTATTTTGCAGATGGCGACAAGATGGGCGGCCCTTCGGACGTTAATCTAACCCAGAATGTAAAACCAGGCGAACTTGTAGATTTGAGCGTTTCGTTGAAGGTTCCTGACTCGGTTGGAATGTATAAAGGTTATTGGAAGGTTAGAGATGATCAAGGGAATACCTTTGTTAATAATCTGTGGGTAGAGGTTGAAGGCAAAGCCAAATTATTAATATTCAAACCGGAAATATTTAAATTCATTGTTAAACCCACGCCGGTCTTTGAGATGCCGAACCTGGACTTTCCAAAAATTGAGATACCCGGCCCCTGATCGGCGAAACCTGACTGCCAATCAAACGTAAATATATTGACTTGCGGAATAAAAAATCGATAATTATTCTTTATTCCGCCTTAATCATGTGTGGATAAAGGCGCAGTTGATTTATAACAAGGAGCACGAAATGAAGAAGAATACAATCATTTTGGTTTCTGCAATTTTACTAATGTCTATTGCCTTGGCTTGTGGGTTCACGTTAGGTGATACCGGCCTCAGCGATACAGAAAAGCTGCAGACCGCTGTTGCGGCGACCATTGCCGCGAATCAGCCGCCCCTGGTGGTGCCAACAGCTGCCCAGCCAACAATTCAGCCAACCAGCGCCCCGGCAAATACCGCTGTCGTCCCTCCCACGGAAACCCCATTACCCTGTAACCAGGCGTTTTTCATCTCTGAAACAATATTGGACGGCACTGAAATAAATGTCGGGCAGGACTTTGACAAATCCTGGCGTTTAAAGAATGTCGGCACCTGCACCTGGAATACCAACTATAAAATGATCTTTGCGGATGGCGACAAGATGGGCGGACCTTCAAGCAAGAACCTGACCATCTCGGTTGCCCCGGGCGAGCAGTATGATTTTCTGGTTGATCTGAAAGCCCCGAATACTGCGGGCACGTACAAGGGATATTGGAAAATCGCGGATGATCAGGGCAATATTTTTGTACATAACCTTTGGGTAGAAATAAAAGCAAAGGCGATCCTTGCTCCACCACCTGTAGGAAAACCTGATTTGATGATCACTGAGTTTACAATAAACCCGGCAACTCCCAATGAAGATGAAAACACCCACACCAAGGTACGAGTCAAAAATAATGGGAGTGTGGACAGCGGCGGATTCAAGGTAGAGTGGTATGGGTTGGACTCTTTTGCCAATCCAAGCTGTAACTGGAATGTCAGTGGTGGTTTGGTAGCAGGTGGCAGTGTATGGCTGGAATGCGACTTTATTTTTGAAAGCAACTACCCTGTCAATAAAACAAGCATTGCCATTGTTGATACGATTGATGCAGTGGATGAGAGCAATGAGGGCAACAATACCAAAACCATATCACCATTTGGAGTCAATAATACAGACTGAATTTTTGTCAAAAACCACTTAATTCAAGGTGCACTCTCTACGCCTTGGTATAAAATGGTATAAAAATTGCAACATATTAGGTGAATAGGTTTAACTCAGATTGCTTAAGCAAATTGAATGGAGGTTCAAAATGAAAAAAACCTGGATTATTGTGGTCGCAGCGCTGGCGTTAGTTCTCTCGTCCTGCAATTTCCCATTTATGCAGACGTCGGATGATGCGTTGGCCACCTCGGTCGCACAGACCGTAGAAGCGCTTGAAGCAGAGGTGAAGCAGCCCGAATTGGCTATCCCAACCCTGATGCCGACTTTGGCAATACCGACCGTCGCGCCGGTTGCGACCATGACGCCGATACCGACCAAGGAACCCGATCCCTGCCTGTATGCAACCATGCTAAAGGAAAACTATCCAGACAACACAGAATTCAACGCGGGTGAGTCCTTCACAAAGTCCTGGACCTTGAAGAACACCGGTACCTGCGATTGGAACACCGGATATCGGCTTTCCTTTAAAAGCGGTGATCAGATGGGAGCTCCTGATTATGTGAAGATCAGCAAAGAAACTGATCCCGGCGAATCAATCAAGATCGAAGTCGATATGACCGCCCCTTCATCAGATGGCACCTATAAAGGCATCTGGCAGATGGAGACCAATAAAGGCGTGAAGTTCGGCCAGGTGTGGGTCCAGATCAAAGTCGATTAAACCTCTTTTTTCCAGATCATCTCATAGGCCGGCAAACCAATCGCCGGCCTGTGGAACTTAATCCCCGGGCGAATCGTTAAGCAAATACTGATATTCTTTTTTCATTTAATATGGAATATATTAAGACATTCAAAGGAGAATGGCCATGACAAAAAAACTATCTTTCTTGATTTTTCTCAGTCTGGGATTACTGATCTCGGGCTGTAATTTCCCTTTGTTCTCCAAACCGGCGGATGATCCAAACGCGCTGGCTACAGCAGTGGCGCTGACAGTAGTAGCTATGGAGGAACAAACGCTGCCGACCCAACAGCCGCCCGTTGTCCAACCGACAGTGCCTGCAAGCCTGCCGACGGTGACACCCCCGCTGCCAACAGCCGCAATCCCGGTTGCGGCGCCTCCCACCGCCACCCCGCAGCCATGCAATAAAGCAATGTTCCTGTCAGAAACGATCCAGGATGATACCGAGTTTAATGCCGGAGAAACATTTAACAAGAGCTGGACCTTCAAGAATGTAGGAACATGCACCTGGAACACCAATTACAAACTGGTGTTTGCCAGCGGTGAAGCGATGGACAGGCAGGCATCAGTCAAATTCTCCAAAACAGTTGCGCCTGATGACCAGATCACCATCCAGGTAGCGCTGGTTGCACCTGTAGAAGCAGATACATATACCGGCACCTGGAAACTGCAGGCGGAAGATGGCTCTCAGTTCGCAACGGTTACCGTCAGGATCAAGGTGAAAACTCAGGCTTTTGCTGTGACCAGAGTGAAAACCGATTTAAGCGATGTCATCGCTGCTACCTGCCCTTATACCTACTCTACAGAAATCAACATTACCTCCAGCGCCGCCGGAAAGGTGATCTATGAAATCGAGACCAGCACGGGTGTTTTCAGCGGAAAGAAGTCTTTGAATTTTGATGCTCCCGGTACGAAGACCGTAGAAATGGATATTGACGATTTGGGCGTGGATGGTGTGACCACAGAATACTGGTTAAAGGTTTTTATCGCACAACCGAACAACCAGACCTTCGGCCCATACATGTTCGATGTGACCTGCCCTTAGCGAACAATCAGCGGCGCGGATCTTTCCGCGCCGCTTTGATTGACAGCGACCTTTAATACGATATAATACCCGCACATTTGGCGCACTAGCTCAATTGGCAGAGCAACTGACTCTTAATCAGTAGGTTCAGGGTTCGATTCCCTGGTGCGTCACTTATAGATAGACCTAAAATTTATTCGAATTTATCACATGTTTAAAAAATTATTAATTAATTCAATAAA
>CAZBNE010000017.1:0-31375 GCA_964493155.1 uncultured Pelolinea sp. | reverse complement strand
GTTAAAGGTATTGGTTTGACCGGACAGATGCACGGGCTGGTGATTCTAGATGAAGCAGGTAAAGTGCTGCGCCCTTCGATCCTTTGGAATGACCAACGTACACAAAAGCAATGTGATGACATACGAAAAAAAATTGGAAAGCAAGAATTTATCCAAATTACTGGTAATGATGCACTGACCGGTTTCACAGCGCCAAAAATCCTCTGGGTGAAGGATGAAGAACCCGGGATCTTTGCGAAAATCAAACATGTACTGCTACCAAAGGATTATCTGCGCTATAAAATGACGGGAGAATACGCAGTAGACCGGGCGGATGGATCCGGGACCATACTGTTTGATTTGGCGCGAAGAGATTGGTCACAGGATGTGATTGATGCGTTGGAATTAAACCCAGAATGGTTTCCACCCACATTTGAAGGGACGCAAATTACTGGCAGGCTGACAAGATCAGCTGCCGGGGAAGTTGGATTGATCGAAGGAATCCCTGTTTTTGCGGGTGGAGGTGACCAGGCAGCTGCGGCTGTGGGAACCGGGGCAGTTGAAGAGGGAATTGTTTCAATCAGCCTGGGAACATCCGGGGTAGTGTTCGCCACCACTAACTCACCTTTCATTGAACCAGAAGGACGGCTGCATGCCTTTTGCCATGCTGTCTCGGGAAAATGGCACCTGATGGGAGTGATGCTGTCGGCCGCCGGCAGCCTGAGATGGTTCAGAGATACATTTAAAGGGAATATTGACTTTGATGAATTAACGGCAGGCGCACATGAAATTTTGGCAGGCAGTGATGGGTTATTTTTTATGCCCTATCTCACCGGAGAAAGGACACCATACCCGGATCCTTTAGCCAGGGGTGGCTTTATTGGAATTACCGTAAGGCATACCTTTGCCCATTTTACCAGGGCGGTGCTCGAAGGAGTTGCTTTTGGTATTAAGGACAGCTTTGAGTTGATGAAAAATGTTGGGCTAAAGAAAATTACTCAGGTACGCATGACAGGCGGCGGGGCAAAAAGTGCTGTATGGCGCCAGATCATTGCGGATGTTATCAATGCAGAGATTGTGACCGTAAGTTCAGAGGAGGGTGCTGCTTTTGGAGCAGCATTGCTGGCTGCGACTGGCGCGGGTGTGTTTAAATCAGTTGAGGATGCATGCAAGAGCACAATAAAGCTTACAGGAACAGCGCAGCCCGGCCGCGCCAACCTGGTCTATGAAAAACTGTATTCAGAATACCGCCAGCTATACCCCTCATTAAAAGGCACATTTCACAATGTATCTGAGATACTTTTATGATGATCTGATCAAGCAGTCCGATAAGTTGTTGGATAAACTGCAAGAGTCAGAAATATTTGTCATAAGCTGATTGTAATCACAGGGCAGAAGGATTGAACGATTTATTATCTGATAAAACAGGTTTATCAAAGCCCTGAACCTTTTTCCAATTGAAAGACAAAATCGTCCATGAAGCGCATGGCGGGCATGCCGTCGATGACATCATGGTCGACGCCTATTGTGAGATGCAGGATGCTGCGCTTTTGGATCTCGCCTGCGTAGATCGCAGGTTTCTTGTTGATTGAGCCGATGGCAATGCTCAGCGGGTGCATGCTGGTCGGAAGGATCCAGCCTGACAGATGCCCCACATTCCCCAGCGAAGTCACCATGACAGTTCCCATCATTTGCTGCATACAGTGCGGATTACCTAGTATGAACTTGCGCATAATAAACAGGCGCAGCCATTGCGGCAGGGCCAAAGCCAATCGGATTAGAAACCTGTTTTCCCCTTTTCCAAGCACCAAACTGCTTTCGTCTTTAACGTTTTGTGAAATCGCTGATCGGATCTCTTCGTTTATTTCCAAACAGGTTTTTGTATTCGCAGCCCGCAGAGTTAAGGGCAGGGGAACGGGAACATCGTCAACCAGTTTTTCCACTACAGTTGAAACATCCACTCTCTGGAAAGCAAGCACCTGATTTTGTCCGCTTTGGATGCCGTTGATGGGTGGATGCAGCGCCACGACATCGGCAAGCAGTTTGATAAACCAGGCCTGGAAGGAGATCTTCTTTCCTGGTGTACGAATTTCTTTAAGATTCTGCAGGGCGTTGGTGATATCCACTTCTAAAAGAGCTTTAACATAATGCTTGTCCCTGTTGATCCGGCCGGTATCGGCTGTAAATACCCGTACCCCGGGATATTGGACCTTGATAAACTCTTCATTATTCATGTTTGGCTCCATTATTTTAAATATATATCAAGAAATCTTTCGTATTGAAGAAAGACTTAATTTGATCCCAAGGAAAATTGATCGGGGCGTGATTTAAGTATAATCAACCTGATCAAAAAACACTCGAGAGAAGACCATGAATGCGATCGAAAGAGGTTAAGTAAGCCCATGGTTGCCAAGAAGCCGAGCGGATTATTCCGTCCGGCTTTTCTTTTATCGGTTACAAATTTCCTTCATAAAATATCTTTTACTTGACTTCCAGTGTTACCAAATCCTTTACCTGGGGCGAGCCTTGCATGCCGGGCATGGCCGACCTTAACGAGCCGTCGCCTCCGATGGCGACGATACAGGTTGTGCAGGCATCCAGAGTTTTCAGGTTAGCGCCAACAGGAGAGTCATGGCTGAAGAACTGAAAAATGAGAAAGATGCTTAAAAAATCTAAAGTTCCAAACACTTGAAGAAATCAAACTGCGGAAATCGTTTGATCGCGATTACAATAGACCCTATTAAAAATGAAAAAATCCTCAACTTATCAATCTGATCCAAATGCGCCGGGAATCGAACCGCGCGAATTGATCGCCAACAGTATTACCCATGGTGCGGGTATTGTCCTCAGTATCACCGGACTGGTGGTGCTGATCGTGCGCGCTGTCCGGCTTGGATCCGGCTGGCATCTTGCCGGTTTTCTGGTCTTCGGCATTGCTCTGATCGTGCTCTATCTTGCGTCCACACTTTACCACAGCATGTCGAACAAGCCCTGGAAAGCTGCCCTTCAGCGGCTGGATCATAGCGCAATATTTGTGCTGATCGCGGGCACTTATACGCCATTTCTGCTGACCGTCCTGCGCGGCTGGCTAGGTTGGGCACTGCTCGGTTTGGTATGGGGGCTGGCCTTGGTTATGCTGGTGCTTAAGCTGACGCTGAGAACGAAATTTGCCAAACCGCCAGTATGGCTATACCTGCTGATGGGATGGCTGGGTGCGATCGTTTTCTGGCAGGGCTGGAACAGCATCAGCAGAACCTCATTGATCTTGCTGGCAGCCGGCGGCTTGGCATACAGCCTGGGAGTCATATTCTATAAATGGCGCTCGCTTCCTTACAGCCATGCTGTCTGGCATCTTTTTGTATTGGCAGGAAGCATCTGCCATTATTTTTCTGTGCTGAAGATTGTTTAGCGAATCACAAGACCATTGAACGGTACTATTATTGAGACTTTCTCTCATCTCAGTGGTCCTTAGCTTATTCATATAAAACAAGGGCGGACAATTGAACGCTTTTTTTTACCTAAAAGTGTGGCTGACGCTGGTCAACGGGGAGGAAAAGTGCTGTACCCCCGGGCAAAATGCATTATGCCCTAAATGAAATGTGATTAATCGTTCAGTGTCTACCGGGTGATGCTGGACTAGATAAATTAATCAGCCTCACATAATGACTCGCTGCAAGGTAAAAATTTAATTATTGACTTTGATTGTCCAGCATCCACCGTTATAGAATTCATTATTTGGCGGTGGAAAAAATTTCATCCAGACTGCGCTTGATAGCCAGAATGTCCGGATCAAGGCAAACCTGCACATTCGGCTCGCCGCCCTCGATCACTTTGGTCTGACCGTAGGTATTGCCTGGTTCGGTGACCACCTCCAGATGAAGCGGCGTCGTGGGGCACAGTTCTGGATGCACCATGATGGCAGCGGTCATCACATCCCAAATAGCAAATTGGCTGTCATATGAATGGCCGAGCAGCATGTCATATATATCGGCGGCAAAATTTGAGATCCTACCTCCAGCCCGCCAGAAGGCGGTATTGCGCATAGAAATCAGGACCTGGTTGGTGGCGTCCAGCGGCACCAGAACGATGGGGACACCGGACTGAAAAACCTCGGATGCCGCCAAGGGATCGATATACACATTCCATTCCGCCGAAACGTTGTCCGGGCTGGCCGAGAAATCTGACAGGTTGCCCGGAATGTAAACCGCTCCGCCCATGAGGTAAATGCCCGATATCTTTTCGCGGATGGAAGGGTCCAGGCGCAGGGCGAGCGCCAGGTCGGTGGCGGCACCGCTGGCAAACACGGCCAGCGGCTCCTCTGACTTGTTGAGCGTGTCAACGATCAGCTGTGCGCCGGTGGAGACGGAGTAGGTCTTGCCGGCATTGGGGATGGGGAAGCCCCAAAAAGTATCCCCCGCCTGACGGATGCTTTCAGGAAAATCCTCGCCGGGAATGATAGCTTGATCCTGTCCCTTTCCGAGCGGGATATCGGTGATGCCGAAATCCTCGAGCATGCGCCCGATGTGCTGGATATAGGTTTTGGGATGTGTTTCACCGTGCGAAATGACCAGCCCTTTGATCCAGGCGCGGGGGTCAACGAGGAGATAGAGAAGCGCGGTGGTGCCATCGGGGCTGCCGTCATCAGTGAAGATGATGTTTAATACATCCGAGGGAGACTCTGCGGCGGGTGCAGCCTGCGCGGCAGTTATTATGGGCGGTGCAGAAGGAGCGGGTGGCTGAATTTCAGGGGGTGATGGCGGTGGCTGCGTAGCAAGCTGGCATGAAGAAAGGAACAGGGAAAACAAAATTAGGGCGACTGAGGATGAGGATCTCATTATGAACTTCTTTTTATATAAGCTTTTGTCTTGATGAATTAAAGTATAGCAAGAAGGAAATAGAATTACATAAGAGAAAAAGAAGAAAAAGTTTATTATTTCCTAATATTAAAAACGTTCGATTTGTATTACTGCTTGATTATTTTATAGCTTATTGATGATTTGAATGTTTAGCCATATTAATAATTAGTAATAATTAATAAAATATTTGATTGCCAAAAAATCTTGTATCCCTCAAATAAATCATAAGAAGTTTTTTTGATTTGAATCCTCACTAGATTGGAGCCATTTTCATTAATTCAAGAATAATTTGCTTTACAACCAAAAATACAATTTCCAATTTTTTGGATTATCGTTGACAGTAATATTTAATCATAAGAAAAGTTAGCAATTCTTAAATAAAAACCAAATGTATACTTATGTAAAGAATGAACATGCAACCCAAAAAAATCGAACTAATTTAAGAAGGTTTCTCAAGAGGAGGAATAATGTTAAATGAGGATAATTTTGAAAATATTAAAAACGAACTTAAAACGTTAAACCAAACACAAAGAAGTATTAACAATATTTTAAAATTGCTGGTTAGAAGTGAGATTGAACTACGATTAAAACACTTATTTAAAAGCCCAGAAGAGATAATTGTCTATCAACTCACAAATGGCGAAAATACAACTGTTGAGATCGAAAAAAAAGTATCAATAAGTGGTACATCAATATCGAGATTATGGCAAAAATGGGAAAAAGAATATAGGATTGTTGAAACCAAAGGCTATCGCCAACCTTATTGGGCAAAATATTCCTTAGAGGAATTAGCTTTGTTATTTGGAAAAACATCAATTGTCGAAATTAATAATATTGAAGAAAAGGAATAACTATGACAATAAATGATGAACTTCTAATAAAAATCTCAACCTCACTAAATCAACTTTCAAGAATGAAAGCTTTTTCTATAATTAATTCAGACGAATGGGTTAAGAAACCAAATGGTGAAAAGATCTATTTTCTCTATCAAATGAACTTTGCCAATGATGATATTGCAAATATGATCGGAACAACAATTGGTACTGTACAGAAAGAAATATCAGTAAGGAAAAAATAGTCAATGACAATAATGGAATTAAAAAAGGCAGCAAGCAATTTAGGAAACGTTACAACTAGAGCTATAGATTATAGGGCAAAGAGAATTAAAAATATTTATGGTCCTTTGACGGATGATATTGCATATGGTATTGTGGCTCAACAAGCTGGGGTCGAAGTATCGAAATTCATCAAAGATCCACAACAACTTGAGGAAATTAGAAATCAGATTGACCGAATTTCTGCAATTGAATCCGGATTGCCCCCAAAAAAGCCAAAAGCAGTAATAAAAACTGTGCTTATCCCAATAGCAAGAGATTTAACATTAAGTGACCCAATCTTAAATTCAAAAGTTTTGAATGATGCAAAAGATATGGCCGTTCATTATTCGCAACTTTATATATTTGAAAACTCGGTAAGGGAAGTTATTAATCGTGTTTTATCAAAGGGACTAGGTTCAAATTGGTGGAATAGAACAAATATAAAAAAGGATGTATTTGAAAATATTCAAGAACGTATTGAAAAGGAAAAGCAAAATCCTTGGCATGGTGGACGAGGAGCACATCCAATTTATTATACAGACATTTCTGATTTAATATATTTATTCAGACGATATTGGTCTTATTTTAATGAATTCTTCCCGAGGTTGGAATGGGTTACCGAAAAGATCGAACAAATCTCTTTTTCACGAAATGTAGTTGATCACCATAATCCATTAAACAAACTTGATAGAAAAAGGTTGGTAATGAATTTGATAGATTGGCAAAAGCAAATTGAGGCGAACAAAGGAAAAATATAAACCTTTGTATATTTTTATTAATTCAATTAGACGTGAATGGGGGTGATAAGGCTATTTCTTATTGCTTCGGTTTCTTAAACGGCACCACCTGGTCTACCCTGGTCAGATAATCTTCATACTCCTTGACAAAGGCCTGTGTCAGCTGCTTTTCTTCTGCGCCGATAAAGAGCATCACGCCGAAAAATAAAAAGACCGCAGGGACCTGGCAGACTCAGGTATTGGCCAGCTGCGCGGTGGCGGGCAGCTGCGAGGATATGCTCGAGACTTACTTTTCGCGGATCGATTTCCTGCAGCGGCTGGCGCCTGAGGTCATAAAAGAGTTTGGGCTGCCAAGCGAAAATCCCGGCTACTGGAACCGGATTGATCCGTTCAACTATTTGGATTACATTAGCGGGCCTGTACAGCTTCATCATGGAACTTCTGACGGTTCGGTGCCAATTGAATTGTCGATCAGTCTTAATGAAGCCTTGCTGGAAAATGGAAAGGAAGTTGAATTATTTCAATATCCAGGCGCAGACCATAATTTAAATGCTTCTGACTTTGATTTGGCGATGGCCAGAACAGTGGAATTCTTTAAAATGTTTTTATGATCTTCCGGTTTTCGATTTTTCTGATGATCAGAGAATTATAAAAAGTTGTCAAGATTCAAAAGAAATATTTTACATTATGGTAAAATATGCCAAAATTCCGGGGTTAACCTGAATTTAATCCGCAAGCACTACTGAGCTTCAATCTCGTCGTTCTTTGGCAATACTATGCTGGTCCTTTTTCTTCACTGAAGTCGGCAACCAAAAATTCTATAAGATTTACCCATATCATATAATTGAGTAAAACTCATATCCTCATGAAAATATTATCTAAACAACAACCTAAAGGTGAATGCAATCAGGGCATCGTTATCAGAGTGGTGGGGGTTGTTGTGGATGTGGAATTCTCCTCCGGAGATCTGCCAAGTATCCATAACGCGCTGCTGATACGCCGCAAGAGCGGTGAAAATTTATTTCTTGAAATTCAGGAACATGTCGGCCCAAAAGTAGTCCGTACCATCGCGATGGGTAGCACTGCCGGGCTAAGCCGGGGTATGATCGCAGAAGATCTTTTCTCACCGATAAAAGTACCCATAGGATCAGCTACGCTGGGCAGGCTTTTCAATGTGGTTGGCAAACCCATTGATAATAAACCACCTCTGAAATCCAGAACATATAAACCTATCCATTCCAAACCACCTGCATTAAATGAGCAGCGCGTGAGCAGCGAGATTCTTGTCACGGGTATTAAAACGATCGACTTGCTTACCCCCTATCCAAGGGGCGGGAAAATCGGCTTATTCGGAGGAGCCGGTGTGGGCAAGACCGTGTTAATGATCGAATTGATGCACAACACAATCAGCCAGCATTCAGGGATAGTGGTATTTGCAGGTGTAGGCGAACGCAGCCGCGAAGGAAATGACCTGTGGCTTGAGCTTAACAAGCAGGGTTTGATCGATTCTACAGTGCTTGTATTCGGCCAGATGAACGAGCCGCCCGGAGCACGCATGCGCCTTCCTTATACAGCCCTTACGATGGCTGAATATTTTCGGGATAAGGAACAACGCCCAGTTTTGATCTTTATCGATAATATCTACCGCTTCATTCAAGCTGGTTCAGAAGTCTCGGCTTTATTGGGGCGCCTGCCGAGTGAAATGGGCTACCAATCAACTTTGGATTCGGAGATGGGCACATTGCAGGAGCGCATTTCTTCCACCAGCCGGGGCAGTGTCACCTCGGTTCAGGCGGTCTATATACCGGCTGATGATATTACCGATCCGGCGGTTGCTGCGACCTTCTCGCATCTGGATGCGAATACTGTGCTTTCGAGGCGGCTTGTGAGCCTGGGAATTTATCCTGCGATTGATCCGCTTCAATCAGGTTCAACATTGCTGGCGCCGCATATTGTGGGTGAGGAGCATTATCAAGTAGCTATGCAAGTCAAGGCAACCATAGCCCGCTATGAAGAACTGCAAGATTTAATCGCCATTTTAGGGATGGAAGAACTTAGCATCAGCGACCAGCAAACAGTCACCCGGGCCCGCCGCCTGCAGCGTTTTATGACACAACCTTTCTTTTCCGCGGAACCTTACACCGGGAAAAAAGGAACTTTCGTCACATTGGCAGAAAACATCCGCGGATTCAAAGAGATTCTTGAAGGCAAATATGACCATTTGCCTGAGCAGGCTTTTTACATGACCGGCACTCTGGATGATGTGCTGGCGAAAGCTAAAGAGCTTTCATCGGATGTGGAAGGTGATCGTGAATAAGGCATTGCTCACGCTTGAGGTGGTGGGAGTTGATGGCATGATCTTGATTGTGAATGAGGTAAGTTCAATTAATGTGCGCCTTGAAAATGGTATGCTGCTTGGATTGCGTCCAGGCCATGCGCCTCTAATTGGTACGATCGTCAAAAGTCCGATCAGTTTTAAAAAAGACGAAAACTGGGATACCGCTGAAATTGACAGCGGCATTTTAACTGTTGAAAAGAACACGGTCAGGATTCTGACGAGTGGAATTTGATAATGCATGCCGATTTACGACGGTTATTAAACCAAGCTCTTTGTTTCAACCAAAAATCGAATTAAATGAGTTGAATGAAGTAAAACGGATACTATGAAAAAAAGAGCCCCGGCCAAAATAACAGGTAAAGACCTCAAGGCTTCCTCCATTGGCTGGGAGATCGCTCTACCGATTGTATCAGGGCCAGTTATCGGTTATTTTCTGGATAAAAAATTTCAAACCAGCCCGAAATGCACTCTGATATTACTGGGAATCGGCCTGGCATCCGCGTGCGTCAATTTGATCAGGTTCATTGTTGAAGAATATGCCTTGATTCGCTCAAATGAAGAAGAGAAAAAGAAAAATGATTGACCTCCTGTCAAGTAAAAACATATTATTCACCTTATTGTGGTTTGGCATTGGCTGCCTGTATGCAGTATTCACTTTTAAATTTTTAGTGGGCAGTTTTCGGAATTTTGGAACTGAGAATAATAGTCGCTTGACTGTTAAAATAATCGTTGGCACGATTTTGAGATTCCTGGTAATGGGCTTGCTACTTTTTATATCTGTAAGGTTGAAGATGGTTTATGGTTTCTTCTTGGTGATGGGATATAGCCTGTCAAGGCTAATTCTGATCAAGGATTATGCTAAGAAAGCAGACCAACAACAAAGAAAATCAGGTGTTGATTAAATTATGGACTTGGTAAAGCATCAGATCTTATTTTATCTTTTTGGAATCATACCCATACGCGATACGATCGTTATGACAGTGATCCTGGATGTCATCATTATCGCAGCCGTACTTTTTATCCGAAAAGCTTATCCCAGTCTCATTGAAATGATTATCAGGTTTATTACCACCATGGTGGATGATATCCTGGATGTTGAGAATATTTACCCTTATCTGCCTATCTTGGGGAGTTTATTCATTTTCTTATTTTTTGCGAATATTCTTTCTCTGATACCAGTATTGCGATCACCCACATCAGATGTCAATACTACCTTTGCGCTGGCGATCGTGGTTTTTTTTGCGGTTCACATTTATGGGATTTGGAAAAAAGGATTTTTCGGTTACCTGAAAACGCTGTCTAATCCAATATTCTTATTGCCGCTGGACCTTATCTCGCAGATCAGCCGCACACTTTCACTAACATTGCGCCTTTTTGGAAATATTTTAAGCGGCGAGATCATTGTTGCCATCGTTTTCTCAATTATTCCACTGCTTGCCCCAATTCCTTTTATCGCATTGAGTATGTTATCTGGTATTCTGCAAGCATATATATTAACCACACTGGCAACCCTTTATATAAGTTCTGCTGTTGAAATTAATCGATCAGATAAAGCTCAACAGAAAAATTAATTGAACAAATCAAAATTTGAAAGGAATAAATCAATGGAAAATCTAGATCCAAAAATCCTGGTTACGATTATTACAATTCTTGTTTCGGGTATCAGCATAGCTCTAGGAGTTATTGCGCCAACCATAATGGAAGGGAAAACTGCAGAAAAAGCTCTGGATGGCATTGCCAGGCAACCCGATGCAGCCTCTCAGATCAGGACCACCATGATCATAGCCATGGCATTGATTGAAACATCGGGTATTTATGTCTTGTTGGTGGTTCTGGTGCTTCTATTTGCTAATCCCCTTGTTGAAAGGGTATTTGGCGGATAAAAATGTTAGACATTGATTGGATTACCATTCTGCTGGAAATAATAAATTTTGGCTTAATTACAGTTGTGCTTTACTTTTTGGTGTTTAAGCCGATCGTCAGACGATCAGAAGCCCAGGCATTAGAAAAAGCCCGGTTGATGGAAGAACTTAAACACAACCATGAAATTTCTGAAATCAACCTGGCTAAGATCAACGAACGCCTGTTAAACCTGGATAAGGAGATTCAGGTTATCACAGATGAGGCCTACGAACAGAACAAGGCGTTGCAGGCAGGCTTGTTGGAAAATACACGTGAGGAAGCTAAGCAAATTATCCAGGATGAATTACTGGAGTTAAAAAAAGAGCAACTGATCAACATGAAGCTTCAGTATAAAGATTTGGTTGGTGCGGTTCTGTCGATAACAAGCCAATCACTGCGAAAACTTTCTTTATCTGCAGTGCATGATTCATTGATAAAAGGATTGGTAGATGAAATTTTGAGTTTTGGCAAGACACAGGTGCATCAGGTCCAAACCATCCGTAATTCATTATCCGGACGCCAGGCAAATGTTTTTATTTTTGCAGCCTACCCTCTCAGTTCTGAGCAAGAAGTATTGTTGGTAAGCGCCATCAACGCTTTAGTTGATACTGATGTTAATGTTGAAATTGAGATCGACGAAGACCTTGTCTATGGGGCTAAAGTACGTATCGATGATTTGATAATAGAGAATTCCCTGGCATCTCAGCTGGAAGCCATACGAGACGAGGTTGCCGAATCACTTGAAATCACTATCATGGATCAGAATGAGTGAGTTTTTAACTAAACAGGATAAGATCCTGAGAACCTTCAAGAATAATTTGAAGGAAAATAATCTGCTTTCAATTCCGAAAGATAAATTTTTTGCACAGATTCTCAGTGAGGTAGAAAGAGGAATTGAAGATCAGAGGAACAAGAAAACACTGACCTTCAAAACCATTCTGCGCAAGCTCATTAAAGCCAGCGAGAAAACCGAACCGGAAATTAAATTCAAGAACGTAGGAACTGTACAGCACATCGGTAATGGTGTGGCGACTCTCTCAGGTCTGCCAACTGTGCAACTGGAAGAATTGGTAACTTTCCCGAATGGTGTTCAAGGTATGGTGTTGAACCTGGATCGAAACCATGTGGACGTGATCCTCCTTGGACCTGATCAGGGTATCCGAGGTGGAGATCTAACAGAAGCGACAGGGAAACGCCTTGTTGTACCCGTAGGTGTGCAGTACCTGGGGCGTGTCATAGGCCCTCTGGGAAGCCCCCTGGATAATTTGGGATCAATTATCCCGTCAGAATATCGTTATATTGAAAAGATCGCACCAGGAATAATCGAGCGCGCACCGGTGAATGAACCGCTTTATACAGGCACCAAGAAGATTGATGCACTGATCCCGCTAGGGCGCGGACAGAGGGAATTGATCTTGGGTGACCGCCAAACCGGGAAAACCACCCTGGCTTTGGATGCGATTCTGAGCCAGAAAGGGACAGACGTCAAATGTATCTATGTTGCGATTTCCCAGAAGAAAACCTCTGTAATCAAAGCGATTGACATCTTAAAAACGGGTGGAGTTTACTCCCAAACTACAATTATTATTGCCAGTCCGGATGATCCTCCGGCATTACGCTATCTGGCTCCTTATGTTGGCGTCACACTGGCTGAACATCTCTTGGACCAGGGCATGGATGTATTGATCGTTTATGATGATCTTTCCAAGCATGCAGATTCATATCGGGAATTAAGCCTGTTATTACGCAGACCTCCCGGCCGCGAAGCATACCCCGGCGATATTTTTTATCTGCACTCCCGCCTGCTCGAGCGTGCCTGTAAATTGAACGATGAACAAGGCGGCGGATCGATCACTGCTTTACCGATTGTGAGCACTCAGAAAGGCAATATTTCGGGATATATTCCCACCAACCTGATTTCAATTACCGATGGCCAAATTATGCTGGACATGGATTTGTTCAATAAAGGCGTAAAACCAGCGATCGATATCGGCCGTTCTGTATCACGCGTAGGCGGTGCTGCTCAGGAACCTGCGATGAAAGCCATTGTTGGCGATTTGAAACTTGAACTTTCTCAATATGAAGAGGTGGAACGATTTTCCCGCTTTGGCACAGAGGTCAGTGAGGCGACACTGAGACAAATCGAACGTGGAAAACGGCTTGAACAATTGCTTGGCCAAGGTCCCCATGAACCCATATCAATGGTTGATCAAGTGATCTTGTTCTTCGCATTAACCCGAAATTTTATGGATGAGGTTGCAATCGAAGAGGTTTCCAGATATTCACATGATCTGCTCAATTATGTTCATACACACGCTGTACAAACTGCCGATGGCATTAAACTCGAACGAAACCTGAGCCAAAGAATCATCGATTCACTGAGCCAGGTAATCACAGATTTTAATGAAAGAGAAAAAGGGAATTTTGGAGGTTTGGAATGAAAATGATCATGGTCATTCTCCCAAGAAGGTCAGGAGAAGCCGTGCTGGATGCTCTGATCATTGCGGGGTATCGCGTAACCTTTAATGAGACTCGTGGAGGCATGCTGCGGCAAAGCCAACTGACGTTGTTTATTGGCGTAAATGAGCAGGATGTGGATGCTGTATTGGATATCATAAAAGCACATTGCAAAACTGAATTAAAGATTCACTATACTCACACTCTGAATAAACCTGATGAGATTGAACACCCGCCGATTTCATTAAACGAAGTGGTTTTCTTTATCTGGGATATCGAACGATTTGAAAAACTTTAGGATGAAGATTTGCCTTCCGATCTGAATGAAAGGGCTGAGGCCCGACTCGCCAATTTAAATAATATCGAACCGTTGTTGGGTTCGCTTCGTGTGCTTTCGCTGAGTTCTATGCAGATGGCGCTCAACCGAAAAACGAATCTGCAAAACTATAAACGACAATATCATGGTACCTTGGCTCATATCCTGGCAAAACTATCCCCAAGAAAAATCGATGAACTGAAAAACTCCGATGCGAACGATGGCAAGCATCTGCTGGTTGTTTTGGGAAGCGAAAGGGGTTTATGTGGCACATACAACAAAAACCTGGCAACCTTGACTGGAATATGGCAGTCGGAACAAATTGGACTTGTGGAAATACTGTCGTTTGGGACCAGATTGCATGAGCCTCTGAAGCAAATTGGAGTTAACAGTGATAATTTGGGTTCATTAAGCAGCGGCTCGAAACCGCGATATGCTATTGCCAATGAGCTGATATCATCCTGGTTTGAAGATAAATACGAGAATAAGCTCTCAACCATCGATGTTCTTTCATTTAGAAAACCAGCTGTAGGATTCTACAAGCCTTTCATAACCCGCTTGATGCCCTTGCCGATGAATCTTGATGATGATTTGATGGAAAACGGCGATTGGCCTCCCAGGATAATAGAAGGGGATCCTGAATCGATCGCGAAACATATCATTGAACACTTGACTGCTATTGAATTCTATGACCTTATCCTTGATGCCATCACGTCAGAAAACGCCATTCGATATAACCTGCTTGAAGAAGCCAAAAGCAATACGCATGATTTAATTGAAGATCTCTCGCTTGAAATCCAGTTAGCCAGAAGACAAATGATCACACAGCAAATTCAGGAGATGGCCGCCGGAGCGGGATTAACCAGATAGTCAATTTCAAACAAAAAGATTTGTTCATCATATATTTATGACATCCAAGTTTTAGCTGATCAGATCAATTTGCGAGACGATAAGCATCAAGATAGGTCCAATTGACAATATTGATCATAATAATGAAAGAACAGCAGCTAATCCGCACTTGAAGAGTCACCCGAGAATTACATTAGCGAGCCATTCAGTATAAAGGTTATACAGGCGCGTATAGGATACATCCAGGTCTATTAATTCAAATGGCTACTCATTACATGAACCCTTCCGAAGGACGGGACCACGATCTGTTCGGTCAAGCCGATAGTAGAATTCTTCAAGAAGTATCAGAATTAATGAGATCGATTTATCTTATTAAGTAATATTCGACTCCGAATAAAAAATTTCTTATCAGAGATCAATTTGTATTGAATCAAAAAAAAGTTTAGCGATAACCCTCTGCCTGGAGTTTAAAAAGGTGTGCGTAGAATCCATCAAGGTTCATAAGGTCTGCATGGCTGCCGATTTCATGAACCTTGCCATCTGAAAGCACTACGATCCTATCAGCCATTCGGACGGTAGAGAAACGGTGTGAAATGAGCACTGCAATACGGTCCTTTACCAATTCGCCGAAACGTTGAAAGACCTCATATTCTGCAATCGCATCGAGGGCTGACGTGGGCTCATCTAGTACTAATACTTCGGCTTTGCGCATGAATGCTCGTGCGAGCGCAATCTTCTGCCATTGACCTCCAGATAATTCCATTCCTTTCTCCCAGCGCCGCCCCAGCATTGTCGCATATCCAAGAGGCATCTCTTCGATTATTTTATTCGCGCCTGCTTGCTCAGCAGCAGCTTTTATGCGGGCAAGGTTACCAACATCTTCAATCTGACCAAAACCAATATTTTCCTGCACAGTAAACTGATAATGAACAAAATCTTGAAAAATGACACCAAAAATTTGTCGCAGGCTGGGCAAGTCATATTCACGCAGGTCAACACCATCCAGTAATATCTGTCCTTCAGTTGGATCATATAGGCGCGTGAGCAGCTTGATCAGGGTGGTCTTGCCTGAACCATTTAAGCCAACCAGTGCGATACGTTCTTCTGGATTAATTGCAAAATTGATGTCATTCAGGACGGTGATATTTGAACCGGGATAGTGAAAGGAAACATGCCTGAATTCTATCCCGCTTGTGATGTTTACCGGGGCGATGATGCCTTTTGCAGGCGCTTTCATTAACGGCTGCTGTTCAAGATACGACATCAAGTTATCCAGGTAGAGATTACTCTCATACAGTCGATTCAAACTATCAAGCAGAGAGCGAACCGAGTTTTGCGATTGCCTGATGATTGAAAGGAACATGGTCATATCTCCAAGCGAAATAAGGGAGGTGACTGTTCGCAGAGCGATCCAGGCATAACTGCCGTAGAAAGCCAGGTTTGACAACAACCCCCATGCTAATCCTGCAATAGTCTTTCTAATTGCGATAGCCCGATCTTCCAAATAGAACTTCGTGAATAAATCCTGATAGCGCTTTCGCAAAGGCTCACCCAAACCGAAGAGTTTAATTTCTTTGACATTCTCATTTCCTGTAAGCAGCATTTCAAGATAATTTAGTAGTCGGGATTCGGGTGCGCGATGAGTAACAGCACGGAAAGCGCGTTCAGCATATTGGGACTGAGACAGAAATGAAGGAATTGCAGAAACAAAAACGATCACTGCCAGCCAAGGGTTGAAGCGTACCAGTAAAATACTCAAGGAAGCCAGGGTTACAACCTGCTGGGCAATTTGTAAGGCCGAGTTCACAATGTTGAGTGCACTGTTATCTGCCTGGCGCCGTGCGTTTTGCAGGGAATCATAAAAAATGGGATCTTCAAAAAATTGCAGGTCAAGACTGATTGCTTTTTTTATAATCAGGTTATTGATATGATTGGTGAGCTGCGATTGGAGGATGCGGTCTGAGAGATTTCGCACCTGGCTAGAGATTGAACCGATAAGAACAAGCCCGAATTCAAGCAGAAGGAAGGGCATGACAGTTCTTAGCCCAACCATAGGTGCCAGATTTTGCTGCACGGCATTTACTATCGCATCAATTATCAGCTTACCCACCCATGCCTGAGCTGCAGGCAGGATGGCTGCGACCAACATTAAAACAATGCCCAGAACTGCTGAAAAGCGGCTGGAAGCCCAAACAAGGCGGAACGCCTGGGGTGTATTGCGCAGTGCTTCCCAAAATTCGTCCCACTGCCATCCAGGTAATGTGGATAATCGCTCAAAAGGTTTTTTGGTTTGGTTATTTTTATTTAAATTCATAGTTCTTGATCATTTTTTTGATAAATTTGACCTGATTGATATCCGTTCAAAATTTTATACATCAGGCATTATTTATATTGAAATGCAAACGAAAAAATCTCCAAACAACAATAATAAAATGGATCTTCAACAGTTGCAGTCAAGAACAACTGCAATGCTTACTTGGCTAAGCTAAGAATGGTTAAAAATAAATTAAAGTCAGGCGCGATACTCCGCGCCTGACCTGTTCTACATTGGGCTGTTTGTTGTGCCTACCTTATCATGCTTTTCGTGTTTGAGTTTCCGCTTTTCTTTGATGGACAATTTTGGTTTCTTCTTTTGTTCTTTTTTTCCTTTGTCTTTTTTTCCTACTTCACCCATTTCAAATTCTCCTGTTGATTGTTTTTTAAACTTATCTCAAAAAGCAATCACTAATGGATCACCCTTATCATTATTCTACCCGTTTTTCAAGAATGTGACCCCTATTTTTCTTAATTCACAATTCAAATACAAATGGAATGAAGTTTTATGACTCTACTGAGCTTTCACGTAAACGGCTGATAATCATTCTTCGAAAGCTGAGGTTTATTGATGCATCCCTGGAAAAATGCATAAATAACTATCGCCATACCATTAAGCTGCTCATCTGCCGTTTATCGATAAAAAAACCAAAAATTGCCGATTGCATTCATTCTTCTTGGGCGGGGAGGCTTAATATAGGATTTATATTTAAGTAATCTTATATCGTAAGAGTCTGGAATTCTGGCTTGGTATTTGTATACTGCAGCCTGGATTAATCAATGTCTTAAAAAAACAGGACAGCAATTCTGCTGCCCTGTCTTTTCTTAGGTTTCTGTAAAGTGTTTTAGATAACAACTACGTTTTCTGCTTGCGGGCCTTTTGCACCCTGTGAAACAGTAAACTCTACCTTTTGGCCTTCTTCAAGATTGCGATAACCTTCACCGACGATGGCGTTGAAGTGAACGAACACATCATCACCTGATTCGCGGCTAATGAAACCGTAACCTTTGCTGCCATTGAACCACTTAACTGTACCTTGTTCTTTTTCAGACATGATTTGGAACTCCTTTCTTATGTTATTGCATGGTCAATCATGAGTTCCAGATCAAAAATTTGCACTTTCTATCAGAACTTCTGTTAATCAAGCTCAATCAGTTTACCCCATAATATAAATCCGTGTGTTAACTTTATAATAGAATCACAATCGTAATCGTTGGCTTCATACTCCTGATTAAATATAAAATAAGACCAGCAAAGAGTCTTTTTTGCCAACACCAAGTAAATACTTATTGTGAGAACTTGATGTGTATTGATCGGAAGATTCAGGACTGTGACTAAATAGAGATTTGAAAACTAAGAATAAAACACATATCCATCGATTATAAATTCATCATTATTCTAACACTGATAACCATGTCCAATAATCATCCATTTCAAATTGAAGCTGATCAGATACAGGCGTTAATCGACCAAAGCGATGGTGACAGCGAAATCTTTATCTCCAGTCTTCACCACAGCAGGCTAGCCCATATCAGCTTTTCACAAGTGTACGCATTTGAAACCTGTCCAAGACAGTATTACCTGAAATATATGCTTGGCGTGGAGATCGCACCTGTGCCTGAATACTTCATAAAGGGGAAAGCCCTGCATCGCACTATCGCCAATGCTTATCGGGCGCAAATGGAAGGGCGGAATATTTGTGAAGAAATCATTGCTTATGATGAAATTCTTCCTGACTCGCAGGCGGGTAACCATCTCCGCAATGGCTTCCTAACCCTGAGGCAAAATATGCTGTCATCGGATGAGGTTGTCGGAATCGAGAAACCCTTCGTCTATTTACTAAATGAAGAAATGCCGCCCATCGTTGGCGTGATTGACCTTATCCTAAAGCGAGAGGATCGCTTGATCCTGATCGATCACAAAACCGGACGCGATTTCTATCAACCGGATATTCTGCAGATGGCGGTTTATCTGAATTATCTTTTTTCAACGGGAATGAAAGGCGAATGTGAATTTTATTATGATAGTTACCGTTGGGTTGAAAACCTGGCGCGTATCCGCAAGCCGGCGTTCACCCGGCAACAAATGATGATCAGCGCAGCAGACGCCGAAATACAGGCGAAACGGCTGGCAGATGGGTATGAGGGAATTCGGAACTTGCGCCATGGCGGATTGCCGGGAAAGACGGGAGAATGTTTCAGATGCGCGTACCGGCATTATTGCTGGTGCTAAAGGATTGGAATAGGAAATTTACTTTTAAAATTCTTGAAAAAATCTTCCAGATATTAAAACTTTATTCTTTAAATCGCAATATGATAGAAGCGGAAAAAATGATAGCCTTATTCATAAGGCTGGCGCTTATGGTTATCAGCCTTATTGCAGCATTTGCGTCATCAAGCATCGAAATACATCACTCTGGATTATCTATCACCAATTTCTTTTTTCCATATCATGCCAGAAGAACCTGAATCCCCAGTTTTGATATTTCAAGACGGGTAATGGGCGTCAGCGCGTCGTCGGTGATCAGTTTATGAACCGCGATCAATGGTGCCACCTGAATTCCAACCTCGCCTCCAAAAACTGTATGATCCGCCAGAACGATGACTTCACGAGCTGAGCGGATCATGGCTTGTTTGATGGTGACCTCTGAAATTGTGTGATGGGACAAACCAAAATCCAAAGAGATCCCGCTGACCATCAGGAATAATTTATCCGCACGCAGTTCCTTTAATGCACCCTCAGCGGTTGGGCCAACAAGCATTTGAGTGCTGATGCGCAAAGTTCCGCCTGTTGAAATTAATATGATATTGGGCGTGTGATTGAGAACATCAAAGACAGCAACAGAATTGGTGATGACTGTCAGGTCTTTCTTTTGTTTTAATTCCTCAGCCAGGTAAAGCGCGATTGGGCCGCCATCCATCAAAACAACGTCGCCAGAATCGATTAAGGTCGCAGCCTGGACTGCAATCTGGCGTCGGCGTATATCAACCTCATCACTTACATTCTGGTCCGCATCGATCACTTGAACTACGATACCATACTGCCGGGCATATTCCTTTAATAAGGAAGTAAGGTTCTGATACCACTCATGCGCTGTGAATGGAACGATAAGGCCGATCTGTTTGGGAAGGCTGGTTTCCGGATGAACTTTTTCGCTTTCGATCTCGATCGGGAAGTGAAGATTTTTCCTGGCTGCCTTCCAGTCTAAGTCCCATCCTGATTCGGTTTTGTGATAAAAGGTGGGAAGGGATTCCGGTGTCAGGACGATATGCGGGGTAATATATTTTTCGGGTTGGGTTTCATGGTTAAATGCGCAAATTGCGGATTCAAGACAGGTTAAACTGACAATCTCCGGGAACATTCCCAATCCGGCTTTACAGAAACTGCCAGGTGACATCAATTCGTTGATCAGCGTATTACCTTCAAGTCCAAAGGTAATGACAGACATATTGTCTGGGGAAATATTTAGATCCCGGCAGGCATTGATCGCCCCCCAGGCAGTAATATCATTAATTGCGAATATAAGGTTTATCTGGGGGTGGACAGCCAGTGCATCTCGGGCAAGCTGGTAAGCTGTGGCGTAGCGTGAGTGTGCGTTTATGGAAAGAATAACCTCACTTTCAGGTCGGGAATGATTGAGCCCTTCAATAAATCCCCGACTGCGTTCCTGAGTATTCGGCTTGGTGAATGTCAGGTCGAGCAGAAAGGCTTTCTTTATTCCTTTTTGGCTCAGGTAGTTCCCCGCCCAACTTCCCAGATCAAAACCTGCTTTAAAGTTGTCAACCGCCACTATGGTCTGTTGATTCGGCATTTCGATAGACTCTGCAATGAGCGGTATGTTCTTCTTTTTGGCTTTTTCAACCATCAACTTGTCAAAATAAGGATTGACCGAAGTTGCGATCAAGACGTCAACCTGGTCCACAAGCAACACACCATGCTTTTTGTCAGAAAAAAAAGTTCCTTCTTCAGTTAACCGGTTTAAATTGTTGAGGGCGACTGCGCCTCCATATGTTCGTTGAATACGATCTTGTTTGCTGAGAAGTTCCAGATCGCGACGAATCGTCATTTCAGAAACATCACATAAACGGCTGAGCTTGGCGACAGTCAGAAAACCGTGCTCATTTAATAAAGCAACGATCTGATCAAGGCGAGAGTTTATTTTCACGATTATTCCTCTACTAAAGGGTAAGAATACTGATATTCTACTCCAAGAAATGAAAAAAGTCAAACATTTAACAAGCAGGAATTCAAACATTAATGATTGACATTTATAAAAAACGTGCTAAACTAAACATTAATTGGTTATATATTTCTCATAATATGGTTTAGTTGATCACCCCTAAATAAGAAAATGACGTAATACAAACAGTCTCTCCCTGAAATTGTTTGAAATCAATCGAAATAATATTTTTAAAAGGGAAAGGAGCCGTTATCGAAAAAAGATTTTATGATTTTAGTAAATTAATGACCAGAAGACGAATATGGAGGAAAAAAATGTTTAAGAAAAAAATTCTTGTAGTGATTAGTTTACTCGTAGCCTTGGGGATGTTGGCAGCTGCATGTGCGGCACCGGCAGCTCCGGCGGTGGATAACGCTGCCCCGGCTGGAGAACATAAGACAGAACCAGCCGCGCCAGCAACTCCGATGTCCGCGAAAGACATCGTAGTGGCGGGTGTAGTATTTCAGGATGACCAGTTTATGAAGTCCATGGTGCAAGGCTTTGAGGATGCCGGAGAGGCTCTGGGGGTCAAGCAGGTCATCATCGGTAACTCAAGCAATGACCAGGTCAAAGAGACTGAACTGATCAACACCTACATTTCCCAAGGCGTAAATGGCATCGCTATTGCGCCGCTCAGCCCAACCGTATCGATCGAGGTGCTCAAGCAAGCGAATGATAAGGGTGTGGTGGTCGGTCTGACCAACTCTGGTGGATTTACGGATGTCGCCTTTGTGGCCGGTGGTTACATGAGCGACAATGAAGCCAATGGAGCCCAGGTTGGTGATGCCGCAGTCAAATATGTTCAGGATAACAAACTGGCAGGCACAATCAAGGTTGGCATCATCGATTACGATCATCAGAAGCCCGAAGAATCCTCGCTGCGCTATGGCGGCTTTGAAAGCGCCTTTAAGAAAGCGAAAATTGATTACGAAGTAGTCGCGCATCAAAGTGCTGAGCTTCAGGATTCATCACTGACAAAGACCGCTGACATGATCACTGCCAATCCTGATATTCAGGTGATCTTTGCCTGCAACGAAGGCGGCACCATTGGCGCTGCCCAGGCAGTTAAACAGGCTGGCAAGACAGGCAAGATTGCAGTGTTCGGTTACGACGGCTCAGACCAGATCACCAGTATGATCATCGCCGGCGACCTGCAAGCTGCAATCGCCCAGGACCCGTATGGCCAGGGTGTAGCTGCCATGACCGATGTAGTTAATTTCCTGATGGGCAAGCCTGGCACTTCTGTCGGTAAATTGACCATTGCTCCAGGAATTCTGCTCTCAGCTGATGATAAAGCAGCCGTTAATAAATGGCGTGTCGATAACGGTTTGAAAGAAATCGCCATTGTTGCTGAGGCAGCGGGCGGTCCTGTTTCACCTACAACTCCTTTGGCTGCGAAAGACATCGTTGTGGCAGGGGTAGTATTTCAGGATGACCAGTTCATGAAATCGATGGTGCAGGGCTTTGAAGATGCCGGCAAGGCACTGGGGGTCAAGCAGGTGGTGATTGGCAACTCGAGCAATGACCAGGTCAGAGAGACTGAATTGATCAACACCTACATTTCTCAGGGCATCAACGGCATTGCCATTGCTCCGCTCAGCCCGACCGTTTCGATTGAAGCGCTCAAGCAAGCAAATGACAAGGGCATGGCGGTAGCGCTGACAAATTCGGGTGGTTTCACGGATGTGGCATTCATCACCGGCGGTTATATGAGCGACAACACAGCCAACGGCAAGCAGGTAGGGGAAGCCGCGGTCGCGTATGTGAAAGCCAAGGGGTTGACTGGCAAGATCCAGGTTGGCATCGTTGATTACGATCATCAGAAACCCGAAGAATCTTCACTGCGCTATGGCGGCTTTGAGAGCGCCTTTAAAGATGCCGGTGTCGATTATGAAGTGGTAGCGCACCAAAGCGCCGAACTTCAGGACTCTTCACTGACCAAAACAGCTGACATGATCACTGCCAATCCTGATATCCAGGTGATTTTCGCCTGCAATGAAGGTGGCACGATCGGTGCAGCCCAGGCAGTAAAGCAGGCGGGCAAGACAGGCAAGATAGCGGTGTTCGGTTATGATGGTTCCGATCAGATCACCAGCATGATTATTGGCGGAGATTTGGAAGCCGCGATTGCACAGGACCCCTATGGCCAGGGTATGGCAGCCATGACCGATCTGGTCAACTTCCTGATGGGCAAACCCGGTGCATCAGTCGGCAAACTGACTATCGCCCCAGGAATCCTGCTTTCGGCAACCGATAAGGCAGCTGTCAATCAATGGCGCGTAGATAACGGCTTGAAAGAATTGCCAATACAGTAATACTCAGGGGAAGTTAATTGAAAAAGCAAACAGGGAGACTAAAAAATGTCTCCCTGTTTGAAAGAATGAGATAGGTAAAAAGAGCGCTGGCTGGTTTAACACTTGTATTATGATGATTAATAAAATTTGGAGACTGACAAGATGAAAAATATTACATTGAGGGCTGAGCATATAACAAAAGATTATCCCGGCACTCGCGCCCTTGATGATATTTCAATTTCATTTGCCAGTGGCAAAGTAAATGCCCTGGTTGGAAAAAATGGTTCCGGAAAATCAACATTAATAAAAATATTTTCAGGTGCGGTGAAACCTACATCTGGTGCAATATATCTCGATGTAAACAACCTTCATTTTAATAGCACAGCGGAAGCATATGAAAAAGGGATTGTAACGGTTTATCAGGAAATGAGCCTGATTCCCTGGCTTTCAGTAGCTGAAAACATTTTTTTAGGTCGAATGCCGATGAAAAATGGCATTATTGACTGGCCAAACGCTTACCAGAAAGCAGGCGACTTGCTTCAAAAGATGAAAGTCAAAATCGATCCTCGTGAAGTTCTATATCGGTTGAGCATGTGGCAAATGCAAGTGGTTGAAATTACAAAAGCTCTCAGCTTTAATCCACAGGCGATTTTGTTGGACGAACCTACCTCAGCACTCGCTCAAAATGAAGTGCAAAATCTTTTTGAGGCAGTAAGGGCGCTGCGCGATCAGGGAGTGATTGTCATCTATATCACGCATAAACTGCATGAATTACCTCGGATAGCCGACACTGTTTCAGTGCTACGTGATGGCAGGCTGATGGGTACCCTTCAAATGAAAGATGTTCAGTACAAAGACATCATAGACCTGATGTTCGGTGAGGTCAAAATGCAAAGCCGACCCAAAGATATCCAGGTCAAGGATGAAATTGTCATGGAAGTAAAAGGTTTAAGCCGTGAAAAATGGTATAAGGATGTCAATTTCACTCTCAAGCGAGGCGAAGTTTTGGGTATTGCAGGTATGCTTGGATCAGGGCGCACTGAATTGCTTCGCGGAATATTTGGAGCAGATCCACCTGATACAGGGGAAGTCATTATTGAAGGAAAAACATTAAAAATAACCAATCCGATAAGAATGAAAAATGCCGGTGTTGGGCTTACTCCTGAAAACCGCCAATTGGAAGGTCTGATCCTGATCCATTCGATTTTAGATAACCTATGCTACGCGAGCATGGACCTGACCTCCAATGGTTTAATTGAAAATAAGAAACAACGTAATTGGATCGCCGAAAAACAAGTCAGGGAACTTGATATAAAAACTGCCAGTATGGATATTCCCTGTAATTCATTATCCGGCGGAAACCAGCAGAAAGTTGTACTTGGAAACTGGCTGAATACCAGCCCTACGATTATGCTTTACGATGAGCCCTCACGTGGTATTGATGTAAGTGCAAAGCAGCAAATATTTGAAATCATGTGGGCTCAGGCGCGGAAAGGCATTGCAACGGTCTTTGTCTCCACTGAACTGGAAGAATTATTGGAAGTCTGCCATCGAATTTTGATTATGCGGCATGGGCAAATTGTTGCTGAGGTAAATCCGGATAAGACCAGGATCAATGATCTGTATGAAATCTGCATGAGAGGAGATTAATTTAATCATGGAAATGCATGCTGACAGGAAATTAATGTTAAATCGGAAAAAGTTGGAGATCTTTTTACTGGATCATGCCATTGAAGTCATTTTGATTGTCTTGATGTTGTTACTTTCATTAAATGTCAGCGGGTTTATGACCTGGTCGAACTGGATGAATATACTGCGGGCCAATTCGCTGAAAGGTGTTATCGCATTTGGTATGACTATGGTTATCATTGCCAACTTGATAGACCTTTCAGTTGGATCCACGGTAGCGTTGTCGGGAGTGATCGTAGCTCGCACATGCAGGGATTTGACCGCCGGCGGGATGGATTTGACTCTGGCTTGTATCCTGGGAATTACGATCTCCTTCCTTCTAGCAGTGGCGGTTGGATATTTACATGGATTTTTCTCACATAAAGCTGGCATGCCGCCATTTATTGTTACTTTGGTTTCTTACAATGCGCTTTATGGACTGGCTGGCATGGTCAGTCAGGGTTTCCCTATAGCAAATCAATATCCTGAATGGTTTAATGTTCTGGGCGGCGGCAGATTCAATATTCCCTCCTGGTTAAGCAGCTTGTTTGGAGCTGCCGAGATAGACGGCATACCTTACCCGGCAGTTGTTCTGCTGATTACTTTCCTTATTGTTTTCTTTATTATGGGTTACACCAAGATCGGCCGGGCAATCTATGCGACAGGAGGAAATCCCGAATCAGCACGGTTGAGCGGCATCAATGTTTACCAAACAAAGGTGATCTGTTTTATTATCGTTCAGATAATGGCCGTTCTTTCAGGATTTATGGTTTCAGGTCAGGTTTTGGCTGGCTCATTCAGCTTTGGTCGTGATTGGGGGCTGGATGTAATCAGTGCCGTGATAATCGGCGGCACCAGTTTTAATGGAGGTCTTGGAAAGGTTTGGGGCACAATACTGGGAGTGATCTTTATGGGAGTGATCTCGAATGGGATGACGCTTTTAAATTTCGATATATACACTCAATATGTTGTGCGCGGTATTGTTATGTTTCTGGCAGTTTTAATCAGTTCCTATCGCAGCAAGGTCAGAGCGTAAGGACAGAAAAACTTGAAACTTTTTATTGAAAACCAATCGATCAAGATTTAAAGAAAAGCAGGAATGAATATATGGAAGTCTTTGGCGGCATCGAAACTGGCGGAACAAAATTTATCTGTATTGTTGCAAGCGATCCTGAACATGTGATCGCAGAATGTCGCATTTCAACATCCGCGCCTGACGAAACAATCAGACAGGTTGGAGACTTTTTTTCACCTTTTGTTGAAAATGGAGATCTCAAAGCTGTAGGGATCGCTGCTTTTGGACCTTTAGACCTTAATCAAGATTCACCAACATATGGATATATCACCACAACACCAAAACCCGGGTGGAAAAATATCGATATATTGGGAGAGATAAAAAAGAAATTGCAGGTTCCGGTTGCTTTTGAGACGGATGTCAATGCAGCGGCATTTGGAGAACAATACTGGAAAAAAGAGAACAGGCAGCTCGACCCATTTCTGTATATGACTGTGGGAACCGGGATCGGGGTGGGAGTGATCATTAATGGTGCGCCGCTGCACGGTTTGATACATGCTGAGGCGGGGCATTCCACCATCCCCCACAATTTTGAGAAGGATCCTTTTCCGGGTGTTTGTCCTTTTCATGGTGATTGCCTGGAAGGTCTCGCATCTGGATATGCGATGTTCAAACGCTGGGGGCAATCTCCTGAGACATTGTCTGATTCCCATACAGCCTGGGAAATTGAAGCAGATTACCTGGCATTAGCATTGGTGAACCTGATCTATGCCTATTCTCCCAGAAAGATCATATTGGGGGGCGGGGTTTTCCAGCATCCGGGATTGATTCAATCTGTTCGGTTAAAAGTTCAAGCGATTAATAATGGTTATATTCAATCGAATAGGATTTCTGACCACATTGAAGATTATATCCAGCCGCCTTTTTTTGGAAATCGTTCAGGCGCGCTTGGCGCTATTGCTTTAGCCATCAAACTTGTTTAGTCATAATAAATCGTAATGACCATACCACCAGGTTCGCCAGAAAAGCAGATCCGTAACAAGCGTTCATGTACCGGTGCTGGCTGGCTGTCATGATCAGGATTACTTTTTTAGGCTTGTGGGAATCACTCCGGGCGGAAATTGTTACCTAATAATCAATTAGAACTTTTCGATTTTAAGAATCAACTTACAAAATAAATATTAGATGAATTAATTAATAAAAACCACTTGCTGCCAAATGGTTTAAAAATAATCATCTGACAGTTTATGATTGAAAGCTGTTTTCAATTGCCTTTGGCACTAGCCATCGCATAAGCAATACCTTGATTGTATCGTTGATCACCAAACCCATAACTGCAGCAAATGAAAAAACAACCAGCAATTGCCACCATGGCATAGGAGTCAGGCCTGGAATTCCAACAATCGCAAATAACGTTCCCAGCAGCGCATCGAAAAATAAAGCCAAAGCAAGTGCTCTGCTGGGTTTTGAGCACCAAAAACGCTTGCGTTCCCGGATTGAAATAATCGAAAAGACAGCCATATATAGCATGATCAAAAAACTGAAGGTATGCAGCACACCTCCATTTGATGCAAGCCCAAACCATGACCAGCACAACCCCAGAAGTCCCAGGGATTCTAAAACCATTACCACACCAATAACAATAGACACGGTTATAAAACCGCCAATATTCCATGTTTCCGGATTTCGCGATGGCCTGACCTGGTCTGTTGCCAAAGAGATCTTGGCGGAGTCATTCAACAAAACCATTAGCAGCATTGCGAAAGCTGAAGTGACAAATTTTCCGGTAATCAGATATGCCGCAGCGACAAATCCAGCTTTTAAGATTGTCCGGCTAATTTTATTAATGATCCAGGTTAGAATCCGCTGATAAATAGATCGTCCTTGTTCAACCAGGGCAATGATGTCGATTAATCCCGGATCCGTTAAGACGATGCTGGCTGCGCCTTTAGCAACATCAGTTGCTGATTTTACGGCAATACCAACCTCGGCTTGGCGCAATGCTGGAGCATCATTAACCCCGTCACCTGTCATCCCAACGATATGACCAGCAGCCTGAAGCTGGCGCACCACGAGGTATTTATCTTCAGGATAAACCTCAGCTAAACCATCAGCGCCTTCCAAGAGGTTGATTGATTCTTGGTTTGTCTCAGTCTGCATCGATTTGATATCCGAGATCCTTAGGATGTTCTTCAGATCGAGGTCATGACCAATTTCCCGGGCGATGCCAAGACCATCTCCGGTAAGCATTTTTATTGATATGCCCAGGCTATTAAGTTCAGATATCAATTGTTTGGCATCCGGTCTGAGTGGATCAAACAAAGCGATAAGACCTATTAATTCGACTGTACCGTTTTCAATCCCGCCTGCGACTGCCAATGATCTGGCGCCTTTCCGGGTGACTTCTTTTAACTTTTCTTCAAGCCGGCTGATTTCTGATTTTGACGCACCACAGGCTTCAGCGATGGTTCTTACAGCACCTTTCATGACCCGAAAACGCTGTCCACCTTGTTCATAAACTGCTTCAGTACGCCGGTTTTTTGTATTGAAGGGGGTAAAACTAATTGGTGTAATAGCTGGAAATCTGGAAAACACATTCTCTTTGCGGGCTTGTGCCAGAATAGCAAGATCAATCGGATCTTGATTTGCTTCTTCGGAAGCAAGCACGCCTGCGAGGAGGACCTCTTTTTCAGTCTTGTTGTTTAATGGAATGACGCTTGATATCGCAAGCTGATTCATAGTGATCGTGCCTGTCTTGTCGACACAAAGGATATCCATAATTGCGGCATCTTCTGATGCGCTCAGCCGAGTTATCAAAACGCCCCTTTTTGCCAATTCGGCAGAACCGATTGCCATGCTTACAGTGAACATTACGGGCAGCGCTACTGGAACTGCGCTCATCAAGAGAACCAGCATAAGCGGGAGAATATCCACCAGGGGCAATCCGCGGCTTTGAGAAACCACAATGACTGCCAGGATCAGTACGCTCACAATTATGAAAAGCCATTGCACCATTTTGGCAACCACAGCTTCAATATGCAACTTGGGTTTTGCCTGTTGGACAAGTTCTGTCGTATGGCCAAAGAAAGTTTTTGACCCAGTTAGCAATATAATGCCATTGCCTTCTCCACGGCGGACAATCGAGCCGGAGGATAAAATATCACCGACTTTTTTAACAACATCCAGAGATTCCCCGGTAAGTGCTGATTGGTCAACACTCAGCTCACTTGTATAAAGTTTGATATCAGCCGGGATAATGTCTCCGGTGCGAAGCCGGATAATATCACCAGGAACCAACTCGCGGGCGGGAATTAATTGCCAAGTGGCATCGCGAAGAACACGGGCGCTTACCTGCAGTCTTTTGCGCAGAGAATCGAGAGCTCCTGATGCACGATTTTCCTGAAAAAAACTCAAAATCGCATTGACCATTAAAAGCACGCTCACAACAACCAAATCCTCATACTTTTTTAAAATTAATGAAAGGATGATGATAAGTTCAAGCATCCAGGGAGATAATCCCCAGAACTTCTTTAGAAACCTCAAAATAGGCGAGCTCTTCTTTTCAAGGACTTCGTTATAACCATGGAGCCTGATTCTTTCCTCAACCTGTATTTTGGTTAAACCAGAATCGATATTTGAATTCAAATGTGAAATTGTCTCGGTAATAGACAAGGATGACCAAAAGGCAGCTTGATCCCTGGCTGAAATCTTTGTATGATTACCTTTAAAATTAATACCGAATTTTGGGCGCATGTTTTAATGCTCGGATATTTTGATGCAGGTCAATCTGGTTGATAAATTCCACTTAACCTCAACTTTTTTGAATTTAATAAAAACTATCTGTGAAAAAAGACAAATCCGAATGACTTAGTGTGTCAATAAAACGGATATTGGTTTTTCCAAAAATATCATTGATTTTCCAGGTTAATCATCGTCAGCTATAATTCAGACTCATCTTACCATTCATGGAGAGAAAAAATGAAAAAAATCAACTGGAGCAAATATTTTCCAGCAGCGATTACGGTAACAGATGCGAATGACACGATTATTGAAATGAATGATGAATCGGTTAATGGTTATATCAAAGATGGAGGCGAGGCACTGATCGGCAGTAATGCGATTGACTGCCATAAGAAAGAACCAACTCTTTCAAAGGTAAAAAAATTATATGCTGATCATCTTTTAAACGCATATACCATTACAAAGAGCGGAAAGAAGAAGTTGATATATCAGGCGCCTTACTTCATCGAGGGGGAATTCTCTGGAATAGTTGAAATGTCTCTCCCTCTACCTGATGAAATGCCGCATTTTGATCGTGACAAGAATTAGTATTTCAGCAGAAGAAAAGCGTTGAAGAACCGGCTTGATAATATTCTTTCAACGTTTAAAATTTATAACTGATTACTCTCACAAGATCTGGCTGAACTCGACCTTTTCGCCATCCGGGCCTTGGATGGTAAAGTACTTGGTGCCTTTTTCCCAGATGTCCATAAAGACCGGTGCCGGATCTTCGATCGTTTTGAATCCTTTGGCAGTCAGTTCGGCGTAGGCTTTGTCAATATCTTTTACGTTCAGGGCAACATGGTCAATATGCCCATCCCGGCGTTCAGCGATCTCTTTGCGGGTTTCTCCGCTAAACTCAGCCAGTTCAAGTGTCAGCCCATTCAATTCCAGAAAAGCGATTTTCAATGGTTCCGGATCTGCCGGCATTTCAGTTGCCAATTTTTCCCTAAAGCCGAATTGTTCATAAAATTCGCGCGAGCGTTTTAGATCAACGGTAAATATCGCCAGATGCTGGATGCCTTCAAGGATGCCTTCAAGCAACATAGGAATACCTCCAAAAGCAAATCAATTTTCCATATTTTACCTTAGGCTTAATCCAGTAAACCTTTTTAAAAAATGATTACAGCAGTCGATAAAGAAACGCAACTATTGTAATTAGGATCGTAAATAATTAATATCAGGCATTAATAAGGTAGGTTAAGAATGGACGATCTCGTCAAATCACAATCAGAAAACCAGGAACAATCCGTTGACGATTCAAAACCAGCCAATATTGAAAAGAGAATACGATCACACGGCAATGAGTCCTGGTTGATAGGAATAATCCTGGTCCTGCTCGGCGTTGTATTTTTGTTGCAGAACATGACCGGTTTTTCATTAGATAACTGGTGGGCACTGTTTATCCTGATCCCGGCCTTCAAATCCTTCAGCCGCGGCTGGCAGGCAATCCAGGAAACGGGCGGAACGATTACTTCGCGCGCCCGCGGGAATTTTTTAGAGGCGTTGGTGCTGATCATCGTCACCACGATATTACTTTTTGATCTGGATTGG
>CAZBNE010000016.1:0-32483 GCA_964493155.1 uncultured Pelolinea sp. | reverse complement strand
GCACCAGTTTGCATCTCATCTGAATATGCTGAATCTGCAGAAATTGTTTTAATTCTCAATAATTCCGACAAATCATCCACAAAAACCTGAAATGTATTATGAGCATATTGAAGCGAAGCGGTTAAATTAGAATCCATGTCATCTCCTTGTTAAATAAGGTTATATTGTAATTCAAACAAGATTTTAATTTACTTTATAAATCTTGTGACCTAAAAAAACGTTATGTTAAAATTCTCAAGGAATATCAATAAGGAGATGAGATGATTATCAAGAATGCGAAGGTGATCACATGTGATGATCAAAGAAGAATTCTCCCGGAATCAACAATCATTATTGGATTGGATGGAATAATCGAATCCATTGTCGAAAATAAATCCGCTGAATTAATTCAAACCGACGATCATGAGATTTTTGATGCTCATGGACAATATTTGATGCCCTCTTCTATCTGCGCGCATACTCATTTTTACGGAGCTTTTTCTCGTGGCATGTATATTCCAGGCGAAGCGCCAGACGCATTTCCTGCGATACTTGAAAAACTATGGTGGAAGCTTGATAAGTCGCTGGATGAAAAAGCAAATTATTATTCTGCGCTTGTCTGTATTATTGATGCCATCAAGCATGGAACAACTACTCTGATCGATCATCACGCTTCTCCAAACGCTATACCCGGCTCTTTAGATATCATTGCCAAAGCGGTAGAAGAATCCGGAATACGTGCCTCTCTTTGTTATGAAGTCACAGACCGGGATGGTGATACAAAAATGATGCAGGGAATGGAGGAAAACCTTAGATTTTTTAATAAATTGAAGGAACGAAAAACAAATCTTCTCAGTTCAATGTTCGGGCTGCACGCAAGTTTAACATTAAGTGATACTACTCTGAAAAAAGCACGGGAATCTTGCCCGCAGGATTCTGGTTTTCATATTCATGCCGCTGAACATGTTATCGATGAATATGACAGTCAGAGAAAAAGTGGAAAACGTGTTATCCAAAGGTTAGATGATTTTGGCATACTTGGCGAGAAGACTATCGTTGCACATGGTGTTCATATCGATGCAAAAGAAATTGAATTATTGGCTAATTCGCGAACATGGCTAAGCCATCAGCCGCGGTCAAACATGAATAATGCTGTTGGTCTTCCTCCGGTAGAATCAATGATGAATGCCGGAATAAAGGTTTGCCTTGGGAATGATGGATTCTCAAATTCCATGTGGCAGGAATGGGATACCGCTTATCTCGCGCATAAGCTGATAAATCTTGATCCCCGCAGAATGTCTGCTGATTTGATCTACCAAATGGCAATAGTCAATAACAGGGAACTTTTAAAAATCCTTTTTAATGGGTTAGAGACAGGCATTATCAAGAAAGGGGCTATGGCCGATCTCCTGCTTATTGACTATAAGCCATTCACTGATCTAAATGCAGACAATCTTCCGTGGCATATTGTTTTTGGATTTCGAGAAAGTATGATTACCAGTACCATCGTTAATGGGAAATTTATTATGAAAGACAGGGTATTAACAACTCTTGATGAAGATACGATTATCCTTGAGGCCAGCAAAATCTCTGCCTCTGTTTGGAAAAAATACCAAAGGTTATTCTAAGTGGTTCAGTTTTGGAGGTGAGGGTGATTCCAAGTAAAGACCAAAAAGAAGTTATTGCGATTATCGGAGGCACTGGCAAGGAAGGAAAGGGCCTGGCTTACCGATGGGCAAAAGCCGGTTACTCGGTTATTCTCGGTTCACGGAATGAAGAAAAGGCAAAAACAGCGGTCGATGAGTTAAAGCTGCTTATTTCTGATAGCCAGGTAATAGAAGCATCAATTGAAGGAAAAGAAAATCACGAAGCTGTGGATTCGTGCGACATTGCTGTATTAACAGTTCCTTATGAGTTTCACCAAGCCATATTACAGGAATTGAAACCTTACTTGCCGGGAAAATACTTTCTGGATGTGACCGTTCCTCTTGTCCCTCCAAAAGTCTCAACTGTTCAAATCCCACCATATGGGAGCGCTGCGATGCAGGCGCAAAAGATACTAGGAGAAGAAGTAAAAATAATCTCCGCGTTTCAAAATATTTCCTTTGAACTTCTACTTTCTGACAAAAATATTGAATGTGATGTTTTAGTCTGCGGATCAGATTTACCCAGCAGAGAATTGGGATTACGGTTGGTTAAGGATGCTGGCCTGGTTGGCTGGGATGCCGGACCACTTGAAAACTCTATTGTCCAAGAGGGGCTAACCTCAGTCCTTATAAGGATTAATAAGAAATTTGGTGTTCAATCCTCTGGAATTCAGATCACCGGCATTCCTGGTGTTTAGCTCGTATGAGTGAACTTATTTTTACCCAGATACTAAATATCCCCTTGATCACCGAGGGTGATAATATCGCGGAACTACTTTTTTCCGCAATTAATAATCAAGGGATTGAAATTAATAGTGGTGATATTCTGGCGGTTACATCCAAGATCATATCTAAAGCCGAAGGCCGGATGGTAAATCTTACTGAAGTTGTTCCTTCTGAAAAGGCCAAACATTTGGGAAAAAAAACAAAACGAGATCCGCGCTTGATGGAACTTGTTCTTTCAGAGAGCAGAGATATCGTCCGCGCAACAGAGCATGCAATCATCGTTGAGCATAATTTGGGTTTTATATGCGCTAATGCAGGTATTGACCATTCAAATGTTCAAGGGAGTTATGGTAATAAAGAGGATTGGTTCCTCCTCCTGCCTAAATCTCCTGACATCTCAGCAGAAAATATCAAATACTATATGAAGGAAAAAACGGAAAAAGAAATTGGAGTGATCATTATTGATTCGCATGGACGCCCTTGGAGAAAAGGGACGGTTGGTATTATTATCGGCACTTCTCAAGTACCTGCGCTCATCAATCTGCGCGGAAAAACCGACCTGTTTGGTTATCAACTTCGAATCTCTGAAATTAGCGCAGCAGATGAGCTTGCCGGGGCAGCATCCCTTATGATGGGGCAGGCTGATGAAAAGATACCGGCAATTCATATCAAGGGATTCCCATATTCGTTTTGTAATTCCTCGATCAAAGATATTCTTAGGCCGAGGAATTTGGATCTTTTTAGATAAAAAATGAAAATCGCTTCTTTAGCTGGTGGTGTAGGAGGCGCGAAGCTTGCTCAAGGCCTTGCCTCTGTTTTGGATCCTGAGGAGTTAGTAGTCATTGTCAACACAGGAGATGATTTTAAATACCACGGCTTATATATTTCGCCAGACATCGATACTGTTTGTTACACACTGGCCGGATTAACGAATGACAACACTGGCTGGGGATTAAAGGATGAGACTTTTAAAGCTTATCAAGAGATGAGTCGCCTTGATGAAACGGATTGGTTTACACTTGGTGATAAAGACCTGGCCACACACATAATAAGAACTGAAAAATTGAATCAAGGAGAATCATTAACAAACATCACACATAATTTTTGTCGTACTTGGGGGATAGATCACAGAATATTGCCTATGACTGATGATCCAGTCTCAACAATGATTAATACTGTTGAAAAAGGATTGTTGACGTTCCAGGAATATTTTGTGAAGGACCATTTTTTATCAAAGGTTAAAAATTTTTATTTTGATGGGATCGAAAAAGCCTTGCCGACGCAGCAGGTTTTAGACGCTATCATGGCGTGTGATGCAGTCGTAATATGTCCATCTAATCCATTTTTAAGTATTGATCCAATCCTTGCAATTAAGGGGATCAAACCACTCCTTGAAAAAAAATTTGTTTTAGCTGTTTCACCTATTGTTGGTGGAAAGGCGATAAAAGGGCCGCTGGCAAAGATATTCAATGAACTAAATATTGAACCTTCAGCTTATGCAATTGCTGATCATTATAAAAATTTTCTGGATTGTCTCTTTATCGACAATGTGGATTTTGGGAAATTTGATAAAAAAAACCAATCAGGTATAATTTTTCATGGGAGTGACATTTTTATTCCAAATTTTGAAAGCCGCAAGAGACTTGCTATGGAAATTGTCACTTTTTTTCAGAAAACAATCTAGATGTCAATATAACTTATGTCGCTTTGGGCGGTCTTGCCAATAAAACCATTGCGTCGCGGAAAATCGCGGCTTGCTTCTGTTTTATCCGACCAGGAGCGCGAAAACCTCAATCAGAATCTGCTTGATCGATCAATAAACTGTTTAAAAAAGGTAAAAGAAATTGATCATATCATTGTCATCAGCCAAGATCCGGCAGCATTAAGATTTTCAAGAGAATTTGATGTAAAGACTCTTCAGGAGAATCGAAATACCAATCTGAACAATGCATTAAGAAAAGCGACACAGGCGGCCAAAGCATTCAATGCTTCCAAGCTTCTAATTATCCCTGCGGATTTACCATTCGTAGAGCCTGAAGATTTAATCACATTCATAAATCTTTCAAAAATGGCACCAGAAATGATCATTGCGCCAGACAGGAAGATGTATGGCACAAATGCTTTATTCATCAATCCTCCCGGAGTTTTGGATTATGATTTTGGCCAATGGTCATTTAAAAAACATATTGAACAGGCTGAACGAAAAAAAATCAGAGTTGAAATTTATAATAATGACCACCTTGGATTTGATCTGGACTTGCCAGAAGACCTGACTATCTACCGAGAGAGAAAACCGATCGACAATTTATTAATTCAACCAATTTAGGAGGAAAAAAATGATCAAGAGAGTCGCTTTATACCTTCAAGATGCGCATGATTTACGTGATGGGCTGGAGTATGTCAAATATGCTGAAAAAAGAGGATTTGAAGCAGTATGGCAGGCAGAAAGCCGATTAGTAAGAGATGCCATTGTGCCAATGGCGGCATATGCCGCAGTTACTGACAGGATTAAAGTTGGTTCCGGAGTCATTAATAATTGGACAAGGAACATCGGATTGCTAGCAGCTACACTCCTTACTTTAGATGATCTGGCCAGAGATCGAATCATTTGCGGAATTGGCGCCTGGTGGGATCCTCTTGCGAGAAATGTTGGGATAAATCGCCAAAAACCACTCATTGCAATGAAGGAGACAGTGCTAATCCTTAAGCGTCTTTTGGCAATGGAACGGGTTACATTTCATGGTGAATTTCTGCATGTTGATGGAATAGAGCTGGATGTTGTTCATGGTAGAAAAGAAGCCCGCCATGTTCCGATTTATATTGGTGCGACTGGTGATATGATGATGGAAATGACCGGAGAAATTGCTGAAGGTGTTGTCTTAAATTATTGTGTACCTCCTGATTACAACCATAAAGCTTTGGAACTTTTGGAGGTTGGTGCCAAAAAAGCGGGCAAGCGTTTGGAAGATATTGACCGCCCGCAGTTGATCGTTTGTTCAGTTGATAACGACCATGATAAAGCGATTGATACATCACGGGAATTGCTCACTCAGTATCTAGCCCAACAGCCTCATATTGCCAAGGCATCAGGTGTTTCAAATGAAATTGTAGAAAAAATTCAGGCGATTTTAGGTTGGCCTGCAACTCACGAACAGATCCAGAAAGCCAAACACCTGGTTCCAGAAGAACTAATACTTAAAATCACTGCATCGGGAACACCAGATGAAGCCAGGACAAAGGTCCAGGAATACATTAATAATGGATGTACTTGCCCGATTCTCTATCCGGTTGGTGGAGATGTTCATTTGCTGATCGATACTTTTGCTCAGGCTAAATAGGAACAGAAAACCATGCGCCTTCCAATATATGTCATCGGTCATGTAAATCCGGACACGGATTCAATCGCCTCCGCAATAGGATACGCCTGGCTTTTAAAATCAAGAGATAATGCTGATGTTATCGCAGCCAGATCAGGTGTGATCAATCAGCAAACTTCATGGGTATTGGATTACCTTGGTCTTGATGTTCCTTATTTACTTTCTGACGCTTCACCCAGGTTTGAATCTGTCGCCCTACATTATGATACAACCTCACCTGAAAAACCCCTGCAAGAAGCACTTGCGATCGCAGCCAAAACAGGAGGCATCGCTCCAGTGATTAATTCGGATGGCACACCATTTGGAATAATCACCGGTGCAAGCTTTTTCAAATTGATCAACCAAATGGTGGGACCAATACCTGAAAAAAAAGATGTTTCTTTAAAAGAGATTTATGCACTTCCGTGTGAGTATGCGGCAGATATAAAGGTTGGAAATTTTAATAAGAACATTCGCATCCGTGATGTATTGATAAAGATTTTACGTGAAGAGAATAATGAGTTTTTTGTTGTTGATGACCTGGGAAAATATTTTGGCATTGTCCGCCATAACGATCTGCTAAATCCCCCAAGAGTGCGATTGATCCTGGTTGATCATAATGAAGCTCAGCAGGCTGTGTCAGCGCTTGATGAAGCGGATTTATTAGAGATTCTCGACCATCATCGGCTTGGCAATCCACCCACGAACACCCCAATAAAATTTTCTATTGAACCTGTTGGCAGCACCTCGACGCTTGTTACTGAAAAAATCATTGAATCAGGGCTAGCTGCCCCGGAAGAAATTGCCGGCCTTTTAATTGCCGGGATTGTATCTGATACTCTGAATTTGATATCCCCGACAACAACCAGTCGAGATCATGAAGCACTAAACAGACTTGCGCGATGGGCGTTTAATCCTACTTCAAAACTTAAGAATGACACTCTTGATACGTTCGCACAAAAATTGCTTCAGGCGGGATCAGGGCTTACCAGTCGGCCACCCGATGAGATTGTTAGGGGTGATCTGAAAACCTATACAGCTGGTGGTTTCAAATTTGCAATCTCACAAGCTGAAGTAAGCGATCTTTATGAGCTTGACCTACAGCATATTAACGCTCTGTCAGAATCACTTAAAAAATTGTGCGAAAGTAAAGAATTTGATTTCGCCGTCTTAATGATCACTGATGTCTTGAGGGGATCAAGTCGTTTATTGATGGAAAATACTCCCCCAATCTTATATGATTTACCTTACAGAAAAAGTCCCGATGGCACGTTAATAGCCAAGGATGTCGTTTCCCGAAAGAAACAACTTGTACCTACTTTATTGAGCCTTATGGAATGACCATATTTTTTTATCGGAGTATTATATGTGGGAAACCTATCATACCGTTTGTAGTCTGATAGATGCACTTGATATCCTGGAAACCGAAAGAGAAAAAGCCAGGATAATCGCAGGTGGTACTGACCTGGTGCTTGAATTACGAAAAGGAATGCATCCGGAAGTAAACACACTTATTGATATTAATCGAATTCCTGGCCAGGACAGGATAAGTGAAGAGGGTGATTTTGTTCATATCGGGCCGCTGGTTACTCATAATCATGCGCTTGTATCAAAAATTCTCATAAGATATGGTTTGCCCCTCGTAAAAGCCGCTCAATCGATTGGCGCCGCCCAAATAAGGAATGTTGGAACGATTTACGGAAACATCATAACCGGTTCACCGGCAAATGACACAATTTCCCCCTTGGTTGCCTTGAACGCCGAGTTGTGCATCCAATCAAAACATGGACAAAAATGGATTCCGCTTTCTGATTTTTATATTGGAGTACGAAAAACGATCTTAAAATCTGATGAGATGGTTACCGATCTGCGCTTCAAAAAAATGCGGCCAGACTATAAAGGATCTTTCATCAAATTCTTACTGAGAAATATTCATGGAATCTCGGTTGCCAATGTAACAATAATTTTAGGATTTAAGGGTGAAATTATTAATGATGCAAGCATCTCGCTGGGGGCAGTTTCTCCGACGATATTTCGTATTGAAGAAGCTGAAAAAAATCTCTTGGGAAAGAGGATAACTCCAGAAATAATTGCGGAAACAGGACGGCTTTGCTTTGAATCCGCCTCTCCAATAAGCGATATCCGGGCCTCAGAAGAATATCGCAATCACATCCTTCCGATACTGATAGAAAAAGCCATGATTGAAATTCAATCAGGAACATGGAAGAATTTTCCAGAAGATCCAGTACTTTTATGGGGAAAAGAACGTAAGGAGCCAAAACCTTTAGAAGCATCCTTTTTTCATAATAGAGAAATCTCTATTAATACAATCATTAATAAAAAGCCAATGCATTTCAATACTGGGCAAAACAAGACATTGGTTAACCTGGTGCGTGAAGAAGGTGGATTGACTGGAACAAAACTCGGATGCGGTGAAGGCGAATGTGGAGCTTGCACATTATTCTTTAATGGGCTTTCAGTGCTGAGTTGTCTCATTCCAGCGCCAAGAGCGCATGATGCCCATATAACAACAATTGAAGGGATCTCTGAAGGCGGACGATTACATCCCGTTCAACAGGCGTTTATTGATGAAGGCGCGGTTCAGTGTGGATACTGTACACCGGGATTTATCATGTCAGCGGTTAAACTACTTGAGGAAAAACCTTCAGCGACAAATCAGGAAATACGGGAAGGTTTGGCGGGCAATATCTGCAGATGCACAGGATATTACAGCATCATACGGGCTGTTGAAAAAGCTGTATTGAAGAATAAAGGTCAAGAAAAGGATTAATTCAAGTTGCAGAACTTATTGTTTTTAAGTTTGTAAAAAATAATTCTTCATGGATAATGCGCAAATTACCAAGGATTATAAAAATATTTCTGCGCTTCTGCTTGCGGCGGGTGGATCCAGCCGGCTTGGACAACCAAAACAATTGATCAAATTTAAAAATGAGTTATTAATAAATTACATCATTGAACAGATCAGAGATAGTGGAATCATTGATTTAAAAATAATATTGGGGAGCCATTTTTCAGAGATAAGAAGACAAATAATAGATAAAAGCCTGGATATTATTCAAAATACCAAATGGGAAGAGGGGATTAGCAGCTCCATAAAATGTGGGCTTAGAAGTCTTACACCCGAGATTGATGGAGCAATTATCTTTATCGTTGACCAGCCATTCCTGAAATCCGAATTAATATCTCGGATACTAACAAAATTCGACACTTCAAATGCTAATATCATTGCGGCTTTCGTTTCTGGTCAGATTATTCATCCAGTTATGTATCGAAAAGAATTATTTCCCAAGTTATTGGAGTTGAAAGGTGATATAGGAGGTAAGGCAATATTTGAAAATGAATTCATTGAAAAAGTTGCCTGGGACGATGAAAAGCTGTTACTGGATATTGATTCACAGGTAGACTTGGAAAAGATCAAAAAACTTGGTGGTTAATTCTCCAAGTCACCGCAACAATATTTCTCAAGATACTTTTTGGCATCTTCGGCTTTTTCATTGGTTACGTATATTTCAACTTCTCCCAGAGGTGTAGTTGTCAGTCCATAAGCTGCACCGATGCTTTCTTCAAAGGCATATACCTTAATTCCGTATGATTCAAGAAATCCTTTTATCATTTGCGCATCAAGATAACCGGATGCTTTCCATACTAGAGACAATTTATCGCTTTTCATAACTGGATTTTATCTTACTCTCCAACCTTAACTTTCTGTAGTTGAGTTCTGATAATATTCTTTCTGTGCCTTTAACCTTAATGGCAATTTCAATCGCATTCTCAACCCAGATTTGAGCTAAGAAATGATCAATCTCTCTGTGCTCAAAGTATTTTGCGAGTTCAATGCATGATTCCAGATTGCCTTTTTTTGCAGCTGTTTCCCATATAAGAACCGCCTCTGGCCATTTGTTCTGCTTTTTCAACAATGCCGCATAGTCTCGAAGAATTCGATTATCCAGTTTCGATGGATCAGCTTTGATCATTCCATTCTGATAAAAACCTTCAGACAAGATAATATGACCTGATTTCTTATAAATGCTCCCAATAGAGAGAATATCCAGGAAATTTGCGGATTCCATTACACTTTTTTCAGAAACAAGCCTGGTGACATGAGAGAATAAGGCAGCCAAAGAAACAACATCATTACGGTTATGATAGAAAACTCCTTCGAGAGGTGAGGCATCCCCACTCGCGAGATAATCTTGATATAGCTGAGGCACAAGCCAGCCTGGCACTTCGTTCTCTGTCCTTATAAATCCCAAAATATCTTTCTCAATATCAGCAAGTTTTCTTGATTCGAGACGAAGCTTCCACAAACGTCGGGCAAAATGGAGAAGATCTATATGAGGCGCATCCAGATTTTTACAGGGAAGATGATTCAGGATCATTCTTGTTTTCAGCATTGGAATATCAAAAGATTTACCATTATATGAAACCAGACATTTATGGTTGCGAAGTAATTCATCGATATTCGCAAGAAATATTAATTCATTGACCGGATCGTCGAGAAACAACTGAACGATATTTAAGCCATTATCACTGAAGAAGCAACAGCCGAAAAGGAAAATAATCGTTCCTGATCCAAGGCTCAATCCCGAGGTCTCGGTATCAAGAAATAAAAAATCTTTTAGATCCATGGCTTTAAGTTGGTCGATCCCCCAGAACTGAGACATTGAACTATAAAGAAGATTTTTTTCAAATTTGACATTTCCATGGGTGGATCCAAAAGGGCAGGATTCCCCGACCTTAAATACTCTGGTACTATTAGATTCGATCCAATTTCCACTTATTACCTGATCGATCGGAATTTCCTTTCCAGGTTCAAATGAAATACTGGAACCTTTTTGAATCTTCATTCCCATAGATTGTAATTTCTTCAAAAGATCAGACATAATTCATGCCACCAAATACTTGAGAATCTGTTTAGCGGATTCTTTTCCGCCAATGCCATTTTCACCCGCAGGACCTACACACGATGGACAGCCCTGACTGCATGGGCAATTATTTAATACTTGAAAAGAATGGCGTAAAACGATATTAAGCTTTTCAAATAAGGCAGCGGATAGTCCTATCCCTCCTGGAAATTGATCATAAATCGCAATGACAGGCTGTTTTTCACATAAATCGGACTCAGGTTCACTGAAATAACTAATATCACGATAGTCACACATTAGGAAAAGAGGGGCAATATTAGACAAAAGAAATGCGGTTCCTGACAATCCGCTCCTGATTCTGACATTCTGTTCAATTCTTTTATGACAAACAGGGCAAAGGGTGATGAGATTTTGCGGTTCATTTGCTTTATCAGGATCAGAAAATGATTTAAAGGGTATTTTATGATGAACATGGAGTGAGGGTGTGGAGAAAGAAAGCCCGCAAATCTGGCATCGGTTTTCATCTCTGTTAATCACATCCATTCGAATCTTTGCCCAGCCTTTTCCATACTGGTTTGTATCGCTAAACCAAAGGTTATCACCGCGCAATTTATTGACTAAACCATGAGATAACCCTATCCAAATGCCTTTGGTTAGCAATTCCTGTTCGGGTAAATCCAGTTCTTCTATACCCAGCAATTGCTGGGTTTTCCAATCAATGCGTTTATAACCGGTTACTTTTTCTAGAACGCGTAATTCTCCAAAATATGATTGGAAATAATTGAAAGGCTGTGTCTGATCAATGGAATCTTTTTTAATTGTGCTGTTGACTCTTGGTATGGTTATATATTCTTCAGTAAATCGAGTGAGCTCGGCTGAAGAATTTTCTATATCCAATTTTTTTACCAGGTACGCGTTTCCATCATGAAGGTAAACAGCTCCTGGGTGGACGGTCCTGAAGGCGCTTTCAAAATCAACCTCGCCGATAATTGATATTTTGTTATCCTGCACCAGTTTAAGGATTATTGAGGTCTTATTTATATTACGTAAAGATATATCACTTGCAGGGTAAGCATCCGCTATCCAGAAATAGCTGTCGTTATTTTGGTGTAATTCTGAGAGCGATTGGAGTACATCCAGGTAGGGTTTTATTACATTCCAGTTCAAGCTGCCAAAGAATTCTCCTTGCTTAATCGGGAGCTCAAAGGCAGCACTTCTTAGATGATTTATCAAGATCAGCGGATTATCAGCATCAAGCAAAGCACTTTCTGGATTTCCTGTGCGTATATAATCAGCATTCTTGATAATGAATTGATCCAATGGGGAGGCAGAGGCAATCAATATTGCTGCAGAAGCCTGATTTCTTCTTCCGGCACGGCCGGATTGCTGGTAAAAGGAGGAAATTGATCCCGGGTATCCCATCATAATCACTGCATCAACCTTACCCATATCAATGCCCATTTCCAGTGCATTTGTCGAAATTACGGCTTTGATCTCGCCTTGCCTTAAACCAGCTTCGATTTTTCGGCGTTCTGCTGGAAGATATCCGGCACGGTAACCGTGGATATCACCCTTGCTGTTATTAAATATATCGGTGAACATTCTCAACGCTAATTCAACAGTTTTTCGTGTTCTTGAGAAAAAAATTGATTGAATATTGTTGTGCACCAGCATTTCAGCAATCTCGCTGCTCTGATCAATTAAACCCCTCCGCAATCCCAGCTCCGGATCCAATACAGGCGGATTTAAAAAGTAATAGTGCCGTTCTTCTTTTGGGGAAGCGTCATTAGATATGATCTCGAATTTTTCCTCGATTAATTTTTCTGCAAATTCTTTTGGATTAGATATAGTTGCTGATGTTAGGATAAATTGTGGAAATGAATCGTAAAATTTTAGAATTCGCTTTAATCGTCTAATTACATTCGCGAAGTGGGATCCAAAAACACCGCGGTATAGGTGAACCTCATCAATAATGATGAATTTCAAATTGCTGATCAGGCTTTCCCAATTTGTATGGTGTGGGATGATCCCCAAATGGAGCATATCGGGATTTGAAATTAGAACATTAACTGTATTGCGTATAGCTGTTCTTTTCGCTGAATTCGTATCACCATCATATACACCTACAGAGAGCGGTTTAACAATCTCAATTTGTTGATTAATTTTTCCAATGATTTCTGACAATTTCACAAATTGATCTCCGGCAAGGGCTTTGGTGGGGAAGAGCATCAGTGATGTGGAATTATTATTTCGGATGATTGCATCCAGAACAGGCAGATAAAAGCAAAGTGATTTTCCGCTAGAGGTGCCTGTGGAAATCACCACGTTTCGCCCTGATTTAATCTGTTTCCAGCTATCGACCTGATGAGCAAATAATCCATCTGGCCATTGCCTCAGGAGATATTCTCTTAGAAATACATGCAGATCCTGTGGAATGGGTTTGAATTCTGCCTCTTGTTTCGCTTGAATCCAGTGCGTGACAACATTATCAGAAAAACTTCCATAAGAGAGGGAATTCTGAAAATTTTGAAAACCTGGATTAGCAGTATGGTTCAAGTCCAAATTTTTCATTATGTAGGTATCAATTGAATAATTCGATCTTGCTTGATTTGATTTATAAAATTTATTGAATATACTAAAGCAAATCACATCGGAGGTCAACCTTACATGAAATCGACAACAAAAAATCGCTGGGTGATATTGGGGGTATTTTTCTTTTTTATGCTCTTGCATCAGACCGACAAAATGCTTATCAATCCGCTGGCAGCTCAGATTTATCGGGAATGGAAACTTACAGATACGCAATGGGGTGCGATATCAACCGCTGCACTTGTTGTTGGTTCTCTTTTTTATCCTCTCTGGGGATTTCTATATGACCGATTTACCCGAAGTAAGTTACTTGCCCTGGCATCATTCATCTGGGGCTCAACGACCTGGTTAAGTGCCATAGCTCCGACATTCAATACCTTTCTTGCCTCTCGAGCATCCACTGGCGTAGACGATTCCAGCTATCCGGGTTTATACAGTCTGATCGCTGATTATTTTGGGCCAGGTGTCAGGGGAAGAATATTCGGATTCCTGCAACTCACTCAACCCCTTGGATATATGATCGGTCTCGTTCTGGCTACTACCATTGCATTAAAGATCGGCTGGCGGAATATTTTCTTCGCCACTGGCGGATTAGGGATCTTAATGGCAATAATCATTTTGATATTTGTCAAAGATATTCCCAGGGGAAGCGCAGAACCAGAATTTGAGACAACAGAACAAGTTGGGAATTTTCATATTGAATGGTCCAAGGTAAAAGAAATATTTAAAAGAAAAAGCCTAATCATGATGGACCTGCAGGGCTTTTTTGGCGCCTTTCCCTGGAATACAATCATAGCTTTTATGTTCATCTACCTGGCGGAAGAGCGGGGTTACATTGAGTCTGAGATTCTAATGACGATGGGACCGGCTATTATTGTCCTTGCGTCAGGATTTTTTATCGGTGGTGCTGCAGGAGATTTTTTCTTCAAAAGAACCAAAAAAGGCCGTATCTATGTTGCATTGGTTGGTGTCATAATTGGAGCGATATTACTCTTTATTACATTGAATATACCTGTAAACCAAAAGATCTTATTCGCGGGCATGATGGCTATTACAGCCTTGTTTATCCCCATGTCATCCGCAAACGTAACCTCAACCGTAAATGATGTCGCTTTACCCGAGATCCGCAGCTCAGCGCTGGCAATCCAGTACTTTATTGAATCAAGCGGCGCCGCATTAGCGCCACTGATGACTGGAATAATTGCGGATACCTTGCGGGAAGCGAATTACCCCAAACCAAGGCAAACAGCTATATTAATTATCTGCATCTCGGCTTGGGTTTTGTGTGGGATTTTTTATTTGATCACCACCCGCTATATAAGAGCTGATATTGAGCATCTGCACCAGGAATTGAAAGCCCGGGCAACGAATTAAAAAAAGAGGAATTCATCCGAATTCCTCCTAAATGAGGCAAAACCTTTCTTATTTCAAATTATTAAAATAATAAGACAGCACTTGTATCGCGGGTTTACCGTTTACAGAAGGCGATGAATCCTGGACTGATACGGCGGGAATAAAGCCGTCAGAAATTAAACCATAGATCCACGGTTTTGTTATTGATGAACGCAAAATTGCCTGGTAAATATCTGCCTGTTCAGCTACATCAACTACACCATTTGATTGATCTGAGCAATTTCCGCTTGAATTGAAACAATTGGAAGCTGATCCATCAAGCGCAGGATATTTTAGACTCAATATCACAGGTTTCTGAAAAGTTGCGTATAGATTATATATCTCACTGTCAATTATTGAATTTGCTTGAGATTCCAATTCATTCACAGTTGGTGAAATTGTAGTGGTTAATGGAGCATCAAATTCAACATATATAAAATCAGTTTTCGATATTACCTGTGGTGCATCTGCCAGATAAGCTGAATAGGGCAGAGCAAAACCAATCTGTCCGCTGAAACGCGATCGAATATTTTCAATCAGACTATTCCAACGGTCATTAAATTCGAAAGGCGTATTTGAAAAATTCCCATCCGGTAAACGTCCACCAGGAAAACCCGGTGAAGCAGTCTTACCGCCAATAATGACTGTGTTTATTCCATGCGCTTCTGAAAAATCAACATAATTGAGGATAAATCGCTCATACTCATCAAACCAGGCGTTCCACCAATTAAAGGATTTTCCATTCGCAGACCAATAAACGTCTAATGCTTCTTTTGTATTAATTTGCGGGTAAATTGCCAACGTCATGCCGGCTTGAAGCGTTTTTTCTTGAATTGCACTAATATCGAATGAAAAAGCATCCTTGCCAGGCAATAACCCTGTCGAATACTGTTCATTTTTTGTAAAAGTCCAGGTTGGAGAGAGAAACAACCAATTTGCTCCCGTAACACCCATTTCTATGAAACCCCTATCCAGTACCGGAAGCCAGTTGAAATCATAGGATTTTTCAAGCTGAAATCCTTTTATGAAGAAGGTGCTTGCAGCTGGCAATTCAACCGGTTGTAAGCCATACTGGACAGGCTGAAGGCCAAACCATTGAGCAATCTGATAATTTATTGTCAAAGGCTGACTCTCCTGAATAGCCAGTTGATAACCGCTGGCATCCTTGCCTTTTGTCAATTCGTCATCAGCTGTCCCGCATTGGTCATTTCGGCAGAAACGGTACTGCGAATTCTCAAGATACTCGAACGGCCCATAAAGAGAATATGTCCATTGGTTTGGCCCAGATTTCCACATTGAGATCGGATCCAGCCAAATATAAGGATTAAACTGGATCGACACGTAATCATTAGCCGGTGTATTTTCAGGAGCAGTAACTGAAAATTTAACTGGATAGATTCCTTTAGAGAACCAGCTTGAAATTTTATCGTTAACAGTTGCGTCTTTTGAAGGCACAACCAGTTGACGGGTTAGAAAATTTGCTTCAGCGTCATGTTCGGCATTAATAAATCCATTTCCAAGGGAGTATTTATAGCGGAGATCGGTGCCAGCAGGCAGCAGCATTTCTATTTCAAATTTTCCATCGCTTCTTGGGCTGAGCACGGGCGATCGAGAGGCTGAGATACTGGCTCCGCCAGCTATTTCAGCAAAAGTATTTCCAAGAGAGTAAATGTTACCCAAAAGTCGTATCGCCGCAATAGGTTCGGTTCCTTCAGGAGCAGAGACAACAAATTTGATATTTACCATTTTTGATGCCGTCATCCCGAAGGATGCCGGTGTTATGGAATTTTCTGCGATAACTGCATTTTGTTGAAAAACTTGATACTTCCCATCAGGGTGTATCGCAGTAATGTGGTACTCTCCTAAAGGAACATTTTCAAATTTATAATAACCATCGGAAGATGTGAAAGTTCTCATTCCACAAACTGCAACCATTATTTCTGGTAGCGGTGCTTCTGTTTTCTTATCATAAATATAGCCGCTAAGCTCACCGGTGATGCCTTGATATGGAGTATCCTCCCAAGAGGCCACAAAATCGTTAACAACAGAAGCGTCATTGATATGATACAGGCGGTAATGTACTTGATTCCCCGCAGGATCCCTTTCAATAATTCCACTTTGCCCATCTTTTACATAACGGTAGCGAATTACAGATCCAATCGCCAACGGCAGCCCCACGGTAAAACTCAAACCATCTGTTGATTCCATTTTGAATCGTTCAGGATTTAAAGCGATACCCGTAACTTCATCTAGAATTTCAAGCAGCACGCTTTCACCAGGATTTAACCCATTTGGAAGATGAACTTCGAAATTCGTTTCAGCAAATGCCAGTTTTTGGGAACCATTTTTTAAAGCAGTTGGATCGGCGCAAGAAGTAGCCAGGATCAGAAACGATGAAATCATTAATATTGAAAAAGATATTTTAATAATTTTCATAATTACCCCTTCAAGAGTTCATATTCTCGATAATACCCCGATATTCATCATATTTTGAGACCAAACTGCCTAAAACCCCATTGACGAACCTGGGGGTGCTATCAGAACCAAAGATCTTACCCAATTCGACTGCCTCATTAATCGCAACTTTGATGGGTGTACATTTTTTTACAGCAAATTCCCATAAGGCAATCCTGATAATATTACGATCAATTGATGCCACCTGATCCAAAGGCCATTCTGGCGCATAGTGTGCAATGATCTCATCCAGCTTTAAAATAAATGGATAAACTCCATAAACAATTTCTTCTGTGAACTTGGCTGATTTGGAATCCTGTTCATCTTCCTGAAAACGATTGACAAGAATAATCCCCACAGGATGTCCGGTGAGGTCATATTCATATAAAACTTGAAGAGCAGTCGCCCTGGCTTTGGTGCGAGATTTCATCTGTAAAGAACTTATTTATTTTTGGTAATCAATATCCTCAATATGAACATTCACATGTCCAATTTCCATGCCGACCATTTCTGTTATGGCGCGGCTGACCTTTTGTTGGACTATCCGGCTAGTTTTTAGGAGTGATGTGTCTGCCTGTAGAATCAAATAAAGGTCAATATAAACTGTATTATTTTCAACATCAACCATGACGCCATCAAAATAATTCTTTTTAATCAAGGAATTTACACTGTGTGGACCTGTCGACATTTTACTGACACCGGGCACTGAAAGTGATGTCAGTTTTGCTATATTGGTCAATACAGTTACATCAATTGTGGTTCTCCCCAATTTTTCAGGGTAAGTTTCCATGGTTTCTCCAAATCATTGATTTATAAAATTATAACCCTTTGAAACGTTAAACGATTTTTAACTCATTCAAAAATTTCCATGACAATTCAGCTGCCTTAGAAAATTCTTTATCCAGCAAAATTACATGGCCGGAATTGGCCAGAATGTGGTTAGTTTTTACAGTTGAACTTGCCAAATTAAGTATCAGATCGCTGCTGTCGTGATCTATAGTTCTATCAAAGGCTCCTTGAAAAATAATCATAGGCTGGTTAACCTGACGAATATTTTTTAAAACTATTTTCTGCAGCTTGAATAATTGATATGCTGCGTTTAAAGGATAAACAGAATACCCCTGCCAAGGCAAAATTGCATTCGTATTCTTTTTTCCTTTGAAAGGAAAAAAAAGCCGTAATATCCCTGCATATTTCAATCCGGTGATTTTTACAGCCGGTGCGTAAAGTAACAAAGCTTTTATTGCAGGGTAGCTTTCCGCAAGATACAAGGACAAAATTGCTCCCATTGACTCTCCACCGACAATAATACTGGAGCAGGTTTTCTTGAGCGCATTGTAGGCTTCATCTACACAATTAATCCATTCAGAATATTTTCGCATATTCAAGTCTTCAGGTGTGGTTCCATGACCAGGTAAAAGTGGTGCGCCAACGGTAAAGCCTTTATTTGAAAAAAAATCAGCCAACTGCCTTACCTCAACCGTTGTGGCGGTAAAACCATGCAGTAATAAAATGCCAATCTGATTTCCTTTTTTAATAAATGTTTTTCCATCAAGTTCTGAGTGTTCAAAAAAAGGCGTAGTTTTTTTCATATTATCGAAATGCTTCCGAGATTTTTGGCATCGTGTGAGTTGCAAAGGGGAGCACAGCAATTCTAGGATTTGGAGGCAAATAAGGGCTGGCAAGTCCAATAGCGTGATCAAGGGATTTGGCTGATTGTAATTTAATATTTTTCACAAGTTCATCTGAAATATCTGAGATAAGAATGATTTCGTGGGTTAATGCCTGCTTTGCGAGCTGAAATGCTTTGTGGGGGCCAATTTCAAATGGTTGAGAACTGAAAGTCTCAATGACATCAGAAAAAGAATCCTTTAAGGTAATGAATTGCTCAAATTTGCGACTGCCCATACCATCCCGGCATTCAGCAGTTAATATGATTACCCCTTTGGGTTTTGAAAAAAGACAGGCGTGGGTTATTGCTTTTTGCGCCTGGTAAAAATTAATATCTTTCGGATATCCTCCGGGAGACGCAATCACAAGGTCGAATGAGCCGGCTTTATCGGAGAGGTCCATTTGAATGTTTTCACGGATGAATTTGATCCCTTTTAACATAACCGCCTTTGGATCACCAGCAAAAGATGTGATAATTTCTTTATTGTCATTCAATACGACATTTAACACCAGATCGATAGCGATCAATTCTCCAATATCTTCAATATCCATCCGCATCGGATTGCTGGAATATAGGCCCATCGTTGTATTTGGTTGCGTTAACATGGAGTGGTTGGCTGTTATTGTCTCTCTTCCAGTAAGGCCAATCGCGGCTGTTTTGACTCCTCCTGAAAATCCCATAAAGTGATGCGGTTCGATATTACCTACGAGAATCTTAAAATCTGATTCCATAAATAACCGATTCACATAAACTGGTGTGCCCTTCCTGGTTGTACCAAGAAATTTCAAATTCGCCTCGTTATCACAGTCATGACAGAGCACTTTATATGTTGCTTGGATCTTTGAATCTAAAATTGATTCAAATTCTTTTTCATTTAGAGGAATATGCGTCCCTGTGGCTATAAAAAAGGTAATGTTCTCGTTCTTAATTTTCAAATCCTGCAAGAAATCCAAAAGAACTGGCAATAATATTTGATTTGGCAGAGGTCTGGATTGGTCATTAATCCCGATTGCTACCGTTGTAATAGAGGTAATTTCTTGTTTTATCTTGGATGCTGCAGACCATTTAAGTAAGGCGTTTTTAACTAATTTTGCCTGATCCTCATTCGGTCTGATTATGCCTGGTTGAAATACTGATGCATTAAGTCCGGTTTCATCAAATTTCAAAAATCTGTCACCGTAGGGTAAAAATATCATGGTCCACCTCTAACGGAGGAGGGGGGAGGAAAGAATAGTGAAGAATAAAATTTGGCAAATCTCACAAAACAGATTATAACGAATATCTTTTTTACACTTTGCTTGAACTATTATTTATCCCGCATAGATTTGGAGGGGAGGGTAAGACGATAATATGTGATAAAATTGTTTATGCTTTCGATAAGTGCTATTATAATAAGCTTGATAATAATCTTAGTATATAAAAAATGAAGACAATTTCTGAAGCCATGCGGGGTTATTTGAACACAATAAAATTAGCGCGCAGCGAGAATACCTTACTTGCTTATCAATCAGCCCTCGATAATCTAACGATTACCTTGCATGATAAAAAAATTGATGTGGAAAATGATCCGATAGACAGGATTGATGAAGATATCATCAGCTGGTTCGCACAGGATCTTAAATCTTATGCCGCGACAAGTGAGCAGCTTTATATCACTGCTGCAAAAGGTTTTTTAGAATATCTGGTCGCTGAAGAATTATCAAATGTCAATCTGTCCAAGGTAAAGCTGCTAATTCGCCAAAGAACAAGAAAACCTGGTAAAAGGCTCCCCCAATTTCCCGCTCAAAGTATTGGTGAGATATTGGATAAAATGGAAAACAAAATAATTAGTCCAAGCGAGAAGGAAAACGAACAACTACGCGCATTACGCGATAAAGCCTTCATAATTACACTTGGAGATACTGGTTTGCGAGTTCATGAAGCCTGTAGTTTGAAACGTGGGGACATTGATTGGAATGAAGGTAAAGCATTGATTATCGGTAAAGGGAACCGTCAAGCTGTTGTGCGATTCTCAAGACGTTCCCAAAAAGCCTTGAGAGAGTATATCCAGGCACGTGCCGTATTGGATGGGAAATCAGGTAAATCCCTGGGCGCATTACCGCTCTTTGCGCGCCACGACAAAGGCGCCGGTTCAAAAGTGAAACCGATTACAACAACAACCGGAAGGACTATCGTTGAGGAAACGGTACTGGAAATTTTAGGCGGAGAAGCGGTTGGTACCATTACGCCCCACTCATTCAGGCATTATTTTGTCACGCGCGTTCTTTCCGCCACCGGTAATTTAAAACTGGCGCAGAATCTTGCCCGTCATCAAAATATCGCTGTGACTCAACGCTATGCTCACCTTTCAGACGATGAATTGGATAAAGGATACTGGGATGTCTTCGAAAATTGAAAAAAGGTTAAATTCGCACAATATGAATATTTCAAAATCGAATATTTTTCAATTATTGATATTAACTGCCCGACCTGCGGCAGGTAAAAGCGAGATTATCCAATATTTAATGCAGACGCCTGAAAGAGAGCGCCAAAACAGATTTCATGTAGGAAAAATAAAAGTTATAGATGATTTTCCATTTTTATGGAGATGGTTTGAAGAGGATTCTATCCTTGACAGCATGTCAAAGCCTCGTTTATATACTGACAATGGTGGTTATTTCAAACATCAATATTACTGGGATTTGCTGATTAATCTGATTAACCTGGAGTATGAAAAGTTTTGCAGAGACACTGAAAATGTACACGAATATACCGTAATTGTTGAATTTTCACGAGGCAAAGAACATGGCGGATATCGGAATGCCTTAACTCTTTTAAGTCCAAAAATCATTGCAAACTGCTCGTTAATGCATATTAATGTTTCCTGGGAAGAATCACTACGCAAGAACAAAAAGAGGTTTAACCCTAAAAAACCCGATAGCATACTTGAGCATGGTTTATCAGATGAAAAATTAATGAAACTATACTATGAATGTGATTTTAATGAAATCGCACCAGAAAGTAATGGGGTTTTATCTTTAGAAGATATAAGAATCCCCTATGTAAAATTTGAAAACAACGATGATGTAACTACGTCTCAAGGCACTCGCCTTTCTGATCAACTTAATAAATATTTATCTATTCTATGGAATCTTAATTAAGATGATAGTACTTATGATATCCATTTCATGGAAGCACGACCTAAAATCAAATATTCTTGAGGAAAAATACCTATACGCAGTTATTAATAATAAATGATTGGTTGCGTTATATAAACTTTTCCCTAATTTCTGCACTGACAAAGTCGAGGATTGCCACAGTGATCGCTATGAACCACACCGCCATACCCGCAGAGCGGTAATCGAGCAAGCTGATCCATTGGGAAAGTAGATAACCAATACCTCCCCCACCAACAAAGCCGATCACTGTTGACATGCGAATATTGATATCCCAACGGTAAATGGTAAAAGCCACAAAAGGCGGAATTATCTGAGGAACAACTGCGTATACGATAGTTTGAAGCCAATTCGCGCCAGTTGCCTGAATAGCCTCGATTGGTCCAATATCAATACTTTCGATAGCCTCAGAATAGAGTTTTGCTAGGGCCGCCAACGAATGCAAAGTCAAGGCGACAATTCCCGCGAAAGGTCCAAGACCAACGATAATCACGGCAATAATTGCCCAGATTAAGGGTTCAATTGAACGAATAATGTTCATGATCGTTCGAACAAGGTAATAAATAGCCAAGGTAATCGGTGAATTAGACATTAAATTCCTGGCTGCCAAAAAACTTACGGGAATAGCGAGAATAATGCCAAATAAAGTCGCCATCATACCAATAATGATCGTTTCGATCATTTTTTCAATGGCTAATTTCAACTCCTGGCTGACTTTTGGTTTACCGATAGAAATCAGTTGTTTGGCTTGTATCTGCCAAATTTTTGAGCCTTCGCCTGAAACTGGAGGGACTAATCGATATGGCATAACCACTGTTTCGGTAAATGAACCGTCTTTCTCAGGTTGAACTTGCAGAAATTTACCATCTTTTCTATGCCGAAAAGTATTGCTAACAGGATCTTTCCACCAAATTTCAATCGATTCAGATGGATTAAAATTCTCACCAGTTATCGTGAACTCTGTCCCCAATTCACCTTCTACATCAGATGGTGTACCGCAGGTTGGATCAGCAATAATGTAAGGCTCATTAACTTTTTCTTCACCTTTTGGAAATTCTGAACCTGTACATGGTGCGAGCACTTCAACAACAACTGTTTTAAATTCTTCGGGATACTCCAATGCCTTTTCCCAAGGCCAAAGAATTCTGGAAAGTGCCGGCGCTGCCTCATCTGCATCTCTAAAAAGCGCAGTAAAATCGATCCCCCCAATTTCCCAGCCCTGTATAAAGAATATTAGTAAGATCATAAAAACGATCGCCAGAGATCCTTTGAATACATGGTTTGATCTGGCTGATTGAAAGGCATCATATATGATCCAAAGATAAGTAACAATCAATAATCCAGTGATGAGATATAGAATTGGATTAAGATGATATGCTTTTGATATTTTTAATTGCCAGCCTTCGTATCTATGGCTGACAATAGATATCCTCCAGACCAGCAAGCTTATGGACGTTAGCATGCTGAAAAATATGATTAACCCGCGTTGTGTTTTTCTTGCGAAAATTTGTCCAAAACCTGGAATCAAAGCAGAAATTATTGCCGCGATTGCCGGCGAAACCAAACTGGGTTTGTCAAATTCTTTCTTCAGCAATTTTCGGGTTGATCTCATGATCTCTTTCCTCGCTATTTTGTTTTCCCGTCAATGCTTGTGCCGACTCGCTCAGCCTCAGCACCATAAATTCGTTTAAATTCATCATCTGAAAGTGCCATAATATCTTTACGTGAGCCCTGATAAACAATCTCTCCCTGTTTTAATCCCACCACGCTGGTTGCATACCTTTGAACCAGGTCGAGGTAGTGCAAACTGCAAATAACAGTTAAACCGTCTTCCTTGTTCAGTTTTTCAATAATTCCTAAAATAGAATGGGCAAGTACCGGATCCAGGCTGGCAACCGGTTCATCAGCGAGTATCAATTCAGGTTCCTGCATCAAAGCCCGGGCAATACCCACACGCTGTTGTTGACCTCCGCTGAGTTCGTCGGATCGCTTATTAACCTGGTCTGTTATACCCAAGCGCTGAATAACCGATTCAGCCTTTTTTTCATCCGATTCGTTAAATTTTCCAATAATGCTTGAAAAGGTATTCGAATACCCTAACCGCCCGGAAATGACATTTTGATAAACTGATGATCGTTTGACCAAATTAAAATGTTGAAAAACCATTCCAATTTTTCTTCTTGCTTTTCTTAATTCCTCCCCTTCCAGCTTGGTTATATTGACGCCATTCCAGATGATCTCGCCTTCTGTAGGATTGATTAAGCGATTGATGCACCTCAGTAGAGTTGATTTTCCAGACCCGCTGAGGCCGATAACCACTAAAAATTCCCCATCTTTAACGTTAAAACTAACATTTTTCAATGCTACAGTTCCATCTTCGTAAATCTTTGTCAGGTTTTTAACTTCAAGCATAACTGTAAGCTCCAGAAATTTTTGAATTGACCTTTGTGAGATTATATAACAAACGGGAAAGGTAATTTACCTTTCCCGTTTAGTAGTAAGGAAATTCTTATTTTGCTATCTCTTCTGGAGAGACACCGGCTGCATCCAAAACCTGACGGAATTGATCATAGAATTCATCACCGTGCGCTTCCATCGCTGTCCACTGGTAAGCTTCTTCCATTGCCGCCTTTCCTTCTTCCGATTCAAAGAGTTTGAGAATCGCATTAATGAGTTTTGTTTTTGTCTCTTCGGGGAAATCCTTAACAAATTGGATACCATCATTCGGAATATCTGGCATAACTGCGATCACTTTTGTCTTTTCCATCACATCCGGGTAATCAGTCTCTACACGCGCCCTGGCATCAATGTAAGTGGTCCCAAAGTCGCAATCACCGTTATAAACACCAGCAACAACAACCTCATGCTTACCGCCACCTTCAACAATTTGGGCGATATCCGTGTCAACATCGATCCCCTCCGCCTTCAATTGTATTGAAGGAACCACATAACCGCTGGCGCTGGTAGCGCTTGGAACACACCAGGTTTTTCCCTTCAGGTCGCTGAGCTTTTCAATCCCGCTGTCCGCACGAACAATGAACTGACCATTATAGAAAGCAGCACCATTTCTCACTGAAACTAATTCAGCTTCAGCGCAACCATTCTCGGCAGCCAATACATAGGCGAAAGTCGCAAGCGCACCCATATGGGCTTTTGGAGGTGTTTGGCACATTGCTTCAATCGCACTGACATAACTTGATGCGACAAAGGGTTCTATCACAAGTCCTGTATCCTGAAACACCAACGCTGCCATTTTTTCAAAGCCCGAAAGTACTCGTTCGGTTTCGCCTGATGGAACGGCAACAAAAATTATTGGGCTTTCTTCTGTTCCCAGATTTTCTTTCCAGGTAGGTTCGGCTACTTCTGTCGGAGCGACTTCTGTTGGCTCCTCAACAGGCGCCTCTTCGGCAGGTGCTTCCTCAACTGGCTCCGGTTCTGGAGTTGGTTGGCAAGCAGAAAAAACTATTGTACTGATAATCAAAAGCGATAAAACAATTAATATTTTCTTACGCATTCCTTCCTCCTTATGGATTTTGTTATTCTATACTATATATCAATAAGGTCCAGTTTTCAATAACTGCAACCTTAAGAATTTCGAGACAATTGAAGATTCGCATGAAAAAGAATGCGAATGATATAATCACGAAAAATGCGATTGTTATCACAGAATCAAAATAAGTTGGTTGGAAAAATACGATCTCTGCTGGTTGATTTTCTTTCCTTTGGAGAAAAAAATAAAATTCCTCAGCAGTATATTGCCTTAATTAAAGACCAAATCATTCAAATCGATGACTTGTTTTTGATTGTTATTGTTGGTGAATACAATTCGGGCAAATCTGCTTTTATCAATGCATTGTTGGGAAAAGAAATTTTAGAAACAGGTGTTACTCCAACCACATCAAATATCACCATCTTACGGTACGGGATCGATTATTTAGTAGCCAACCCCTCCCCCGGTTTGTCCCTGATCTCAATTCCTAATACAATGCTTGAAGAAATCAGTCTTGTGGATACTCCCGGTACCAATGCTATTTTAAGAGAGCATGAAGCCTTAACGACTGATTATATTCCGAGGTCCGACCTTGTTTTATTCATTACGAGCACAGACCGGCCCTTTACTGAAAGCGAAAGGCAATTTCTGGAGTTGATCAAGGATTGGGGAAAGAAGGTTGTTTTCATTATTAACAAGGCTGACATCATCAATTCAGAAAGAGATCTCAGGCAGATAATTGATTTTGTGAAGGAAAATACTAAAAAACTTTTAAATGTTGAGCCTCCTGTTTTTCCAATAAGCGCGAAAGATGCCTTAAAACGTAAGGTTAGCGGCGAAGATGCAGAACTAGATTTCCAGCAGGTAGAGGATTATATATACCAAAACCTCAAACCCTCTACACAGCTTGCCCTAAAATTATCAAATCCTTTGGGTGTATTAAGTAAATTGATTGCTGAATTGCTGGATGCAACAAGTGAAAAAATTTGTTTAATCAGCAATGATGTTCAACTCCTCATCGATCTGGAAAACCAGATCGCACTTTTTAGAGAGGATATGCTGCGCAGTTTCAAGTTTCATTATGCCGAAATTGATAACGCTTTGCTTGAATTCGAAAAACGCGGCATAAATTTTTTTGAAAGTACTTTTCGAGTAGCACGGATCATGGACCTGATCAACAAAGACAAGATTCAATCTGAATATAACTCTCTGGTTGTGAAAGACTTGCCAGCAGAAATTGACAACAAGGTCAGCGGTCTGATTGAATGGCTGGTGGACGAGGATTTAAAACAATGGCAAACGATCACCAATAAAATTGACCAGAGGATCCTTAAATACCAGGATAGAGTTTTTGATGATCCTGAAACTCGCCAAATCAGATTTGAAAGATTCAAGATAATTGAAGCTGTAAAACGCGAATCTCAAAGAATTGTTGAACAATTTGACAAAGATGAAGAGTCAAAAAGGATTGCTGAAGATGCGCAAATGGCAGTCGCAACCTCGGCAGCCATTGAAGTTGGTGCTCTGGGATTGGGGGCTTTGGTAACTATTTTGGCTACCACGGCATCTGCTGATCTTACAGGAGTCATGTTAGCTGGCTTAACAGCTGTCCTCGGATTTTTCATTATTCCCGCCAAGAAAAAACAAGCAAGGATCCTTTTTTCAAAAAGAATTTCAGATCTACGTGATCAGCTTTCAGATTCATTATTGGCTGAATTTATCAAGCAGATTGACTTAATTATTGAACGCATAAATACAACAATTCAACCCTACAGCCGCTTTATTAGATCCGAACAAATCTCATTGAACACAAATATTGATGCATTGAATAATTTCTCTGATACAGTATTTTCGCTAAATAATGAAACAAAGAATTTATAGATCTGGAAGGGGTTAATGGATTTCATTGCCTCCATAGACCGATTTAAAGCTGGCTTCCATAAAAGTTGACGGGGGAATGGTAATTAATGAATTGCTTATGCAGTTTCAGGCAGATATATTGAATGTTCCTGTAATCCGACCGAGTATCATCGAAACACAGCCTTGGGCGCAGCTTACGCAGCTGGTCTTTCTAGCGGTTACTGAAAGGATTTGGATGATTTTCGTCAAAATTGGAAGGAAAACCACCACTGGTTTCCGCAAATGAACACACCAGCCAAGAAGAGAATGTTTACTGACTGGAAACGAGCGGTTGAACGATCTTTTGATTGGAGCAAATAATGCAGCTTGACGTAAACAGCTTCCGTGGTTAAAATCCACCCTCGTTATAAATTATTATGCGAAGGTAACCAGTGAACCTGGTAAGAGGCGCGAAAGGAAAAAATGGATAAGATCGTATTAGAAGCTCAATTAAGAACTCAAACTGGAAAAAAAGTAAAATTTTTACGGAAAGAGGGTTTTATTCCTGCTGTAATCTACGGCCGCGATATTGAAACCCTGCCCATTTCTCTCAAGAACAGGGAAACAACACTTCTTTTCAACAAAATTTCCGGTTCAACAATATTAACTATTCAGGTTGATGGAAAAGAACACGCAACTCTTGTGCGGGAAGTTCAGAGAGATTATATTAAAAACGAACTGCTTCATGTTGATTTTCTGGCTGTTTCTTTAAAAGAAAAACTTCGTACGCATGTATCCTTGACACTTATTGGAAAGGCACCTGTGCTTGAGAATTACGATGCACTGATCGTTTCAGGTATCGATCAGGTTGAAGTAGAGTGCCTGCCGCAGGACCTGGTTGACACGATTGAAGTAGATATCTCTGCATTAGCTGAAATCGGCGACGCAATTTATGTCAAAGATCTACCGAAACTGGCAAATGTAGAAATTCTGACTGATCTGGAAGAATTGGTCGCAGTTGCAAATGCAGTAAAGGAAGAAGTTGAACCTGAAGTTGAAGAAGCCGCGGCTGTCGAAGGTACGGGAGTTGAGCCCGAAGTCATTGAAAAAGGTAAGACCGAAGATTCTGCGGAAGAATAGATGCAGATTACTAAATGAGCGGGAATTCCCGCTCATTTTTGTATTAATTTAATGAGATCTTTAGTTATTTTTGCGGTTAAACCCCAAAGTAATTCCCCTTCATATAGGTCAAAATACCAAAGATTTCTAATATTTCCATCATCACTCTTGAATTTTTGTTTTCTTGAATGACCTTCCGCGCATAACCAGCTTATGGGGATACAAAAAATCCGATCTACTTCACTTGCATTTTTCTTCAAGTTTTCTAATGACTTAATCACACCAATGACTGGAAAGACAAGATAACCGGTTGAAGTATTGAATGGTCTAAATTGGCCAACGATCTGGATATCCTCTCGCTGAATACCAATCTCCTCTTCGGTTTCTCTTATTGCGGTCTCAACAGCAGATAACTCCCCTTTTTCAATAATGCCTCCCGGGAAAGAAACCTGACCGCTATGCCGGTCAAGAGAGCTTGTTCGCAAAGTATAAAGCAATGCAACTTGACCTTTATCTATGACCAATGGAACAAGTACTGCAGAATTGATCAAGCTTGAGTTAGAAATAATATCTATGCGCAATTTATTTGGATTAATTGATTTTGAAGAAATATTATTTACAATATCTGCCAAGTTCAGAAAACAATCGCCACCATGTCCTTTTACCATTTATCTGAACCTGAATAATCTAACCTACTAAGGCTGATCCGCTTGGCAAAATAGATCTGGCAAATATTAAATATCCTGTATGAGCAACCATCCTGTCAACAGGTCTGAATTTTTCAGGATCGGATTGATAAAAGCGAATCAATATTTCGCATACATCAACAAAAATAAAATCATTTCTAGAAAGGTTGATCAGTAATTTATTCACCTGGTTAGTAGTTGGTAAAAGCGTACCAAAATAGCCGCCAGGCTTCAAAGCCTGCTTGACCTGAGACAAGTAATCATAGGGATTTGGCAGGTCCAGAAAAACAGAATCAATGTTCTCCAGACTAAATCCTTTCTCAATATTCTTCGATATAAAGCTCACTCTCTCTGTCAGGCCAATTCTTGCCAGGTTCTTCTTAGCGAGATTTTGCATCTCATCTCTTTGTTCAAAACTGTAAACATGCCCTGTATTCCCTACATAAGCAGCAAGCACCTGTGTGAGACTGCCCGAACCAGTGCCAGCTTCAATAACAGTACATCCAGGAGTGATATTCATTCTTAAAAGCAAGTATCCAAGGTCTTTGGGATACATGATTTGAGTATTTCTTTTTGTTGTCGCAATGAATTCGTACAAACCTGGTTTCAATAGAAAAAAAGGATTACCCTGATGGCTGATGATCTGTGATCCCCAAGATTTACCGATTAGATCATCATGTGGAATGATCCCCCTGTGTGACTGAAAAATTTGGCCTGCTTTCAACGGGAAAATAAAATATTTTATTTCAGAAGCAGATAATTGAACCAGATCCCCTTCTTTTGTAATACTTTCGTTATTTGAATTTGATAAGCACATTGATCAATTTGTCTCGCTTCTGTTTTCACCGGATATCCAATACCCTCCGGCAGAAAGAAACAGGCTGGCAATGATCGAGGTTCCATAGCTTACCTGCCCATATTGAAGTATTTGAATTCCAAACCTTTGACTTAGGTAATTTCCTCCCCAAAATCCCAAAAATCCGAAAATCAGACAAAAGATGAGTCGAATCAAATTTCCGCCAAAAATAAGGTGAAAGAGCGCTCCGACAAGAAGACCAACAAAGCTGCCAAAAATAAAAACCGGAAAAGTTAAATTCGCCATTAATAATCTATTAAATCCAATGAATTGATTTTAACACCAGCTTACGAAAGAAACTAAAGATCAACCATTTCTGCTGGCTGAATAGTAATGAATTGTTTTCCAAATAAGCCCTCCATCAAGTTGTTATAATATCCAATTATTGTTCTTAAAATATGGAGGTTTTATGGCAGTAGAAATCAAATTTGGAACCGACGGCTGGCGGGCAGGTATCGCGCATGATTATACTTTTGAAAGCGTTAAACGCTGTTCACAGGGTTTTGCTTCATTTCTGAAATTATCCGAGCAAAAGAATAATCGGGTTATTGTTGGATATGATATGCGTTTTCTGTCTGAGCATTTCGCCAAGACAGCAGCTGAAGTCTTGGCTGGTAATGGATTCCATGTTTACCTGACGAAAAATGCCACACCCACCCCCGTGATTTCTTACTCTGTTATTAGCGAAGACGCTATCGGCGCGATAAACATTACTGCCTCACATAATCCCCCAACCGACAATGGGTTTAAAGTTCGGGATCAAAATGGAGGCGCTCTCCCTCCGGAAGGATTACAACAGATTGAAAGCCTTATCCCTTCAGATATATCAGAAGTTCAAGTTTTAGAAGCTGAAAATGCGGTAAAACAAGGTCTTTTGACCTATTTTGACGCGGCACCCAAATATATCCAACATTTGGGAGACTTGATTGACATAAAACCATTAAAAGATGCGGGATTAAAAATACTTGTAGATCCAATGTGGGGTAATGGTGCGGGTTGGTTCCCCAGGCTGTTTTCTGGCGGGAAAACAAAGGTTGAAGAAATCCACAATCAAAGAAACCCCGTTTTTCCTGAAATGAAAAGGCCTGAGCCAATTTCTCCCAACATCGATGTAGGTCTCAGCGAAGTCGCAAAAAGAAAATTTGATGTACTACTCATCAATGACGGCGACGCTGACCGCTTCGGCCTAGGGGATGAGAATGGTGTATTCATTAATCAACTTCAGGTTTTTGCGCTTTTAGCTTATTACCTGCTCGAAGTTAAAAAAGAAAGGGGCGCGATTGTAAAAACCTTATCAACCACAAGCATGCTTGAAAAACTTGGCAAAATATATTCTGTGCCAGTTTATGAAACCGGAGTCGGTTTCAAATTTGTTGCACCCAAGATGATCGAGACTGATGCGATGATTGGCGGAGAAGAATCGGGTGGTTTTGCTTTTCGCGGTAATGTTCCGGAACGAGATGGCATTCTTGCGGGTTTATACCTTTTAGATATGATGGTGAAACTCAATAAAAAGCCTTCAGAGTTGCTTGAGTTACTTTTCAGCAAGATTGGTCCTCATTACTATGATCGGGTAGATAATCGTTTCTCAGGCGACCGAACTGACAAAGTGAATCGCATACTTGCTGCAAATCCTGATTCAATTGCCGGCTTAAAGGTTATAGGATTTAACAGCGAAGATGGTTATAAATACTCACTTGAAGATGGTGGCTGGATGCTGATCCGGTTTTCAGGAACTGAACCACTGATTAGGGTTTACTGCGAGACAACTCATAAGGACAAAGTAGCAGAAATACTAAAGACAGGCTTGAAAATCGCGGGAATTGAGTAATTGCCCATTCTCACTGATACTCATTGCCATCTCTTTATGCAAGATTTTGAAAATGACCTGGACTCGGTCATTAAAGCTGCCATTTCAGAAGGCGTCCGAAAAATTCTTGTGCCTGGGATTGACCTTGAATCGAGTCATCGTTCAATCCAGTTGAGCAAACTTTATCCGCAATATATTTTTGCTGCTGTTGGAGTTCATCCAAACCACTCTTTTGATATTGGTGACTCAGATCTAAATTCAATCAAATTGCTCGCAAATCATTCAAACGTTGTAGCAATTGGTGAGATCGGCCTGGATTTTTATCGCGAAAAGACATTGCCTAATGATCAAATTAGAGTATTAAGAAAAATGTTAAGTATTTCGAAAGCAACAGACAAACCTGTTTGCATCCATAACAGGGATGCAGATTTAAGAATCATTGAAATTCTGGATTCCTGGTATTCAGATCTGGTCGATAGTGGATCAATTTTGGCTGATCATCCAGGTGTATTTCATTCATTCAGCGGTTCTGTAGCGATTTCAGAGTGGGCGCTTACTCATAATTTTTATTTAGGGATCAGTGGACCTGTTACATTCAATAATTCACAGGAGTTGGTTAAGAAGATTGAGAACATCGATCTTGCTCATTTTCTGGTTGAAACTGATGCACCCTATCTCAGTCCTCATCCTAAAAGGGGAAAAAGAAATGAACCCATAAATGTCAATCTCATCTGTAAAAGAATCGCTGAAATTAAAAAAATCAGTATTAATGACGTAATAAAAATTACCAGTGAAAATGCGAATACCCTGTTTAGATGGGATCATTAA
>CAZBNE010000015.1:0-33684 GCA_964493155.1 uncultured Pelolinea sp. | reverse complement strand
CAAAAATCGTAAAGAACAGGAAGAAAAAATGCGCCTGGAAGGAAGGCTGCCGCCTGGGCAGTCATTGACTGACAGGTTTCCGGTGCTTCATTATGGCCCCATTCCGTCCTTTGATGAGACTGCCTGGGATTTCAGGATCTGGGGTGAGGTTGAGGCGCCGCTTAAATTGAACTGGGCTGAATTTTCGAAACTACCGCGCAGGAGGATGATTTATGACCTGCACTGTGTCACCCGCTGGAGCAAATTCGACACCCAATGGGAAGGTGTAACACTCCAGGCCATAATTAAAGCAGGTTTGTTAAAAATCAAGCCCTCCGCGCGCTTTGTCATTCAGCGGGCTGAGTATGATTTCTCTTCCAACCTGCCGCTTCAAATTGTGCTCTCAGAGCGTTTTATGCTGGCTACTCATTTCAATGGCAAGCCGCTGACACCTGAACATGGATTCCCGCTGCGCGGCGTGTTGGGCGCCATCCCGGGACAAAAGTCCAACCAGGATGTGTATTTCTGGAAGGGTGCCAAATGGCTACGCGGGCTGGAATTTACCGCGAAAGACCAAAAGGGTTTTTGGGAAATGGCTGGCTATCATAATGATGCCAATATCTGGAAAGAAGAGCGCTTGGGATAAAATATCCCCGCCAATCCTGGCGGGGATGTTTTTTATTGGGCTGCTCGTCTGACGTAGAACCAGAGGCCGACGCCAACCGCGATAAAGAAAAAGCCGAGCGCCAAAAACAATGGTGAAGGGCGCTCTTCGCCGAAAGCCGGCCGCAAACCCGAACCGGGCTGTGCGCCGAAATCGATCGTTGAAACCTCTCCAGCGCCAAGTGTGAGCGCATAATTCATCACTGTGGTTGGATTGTACCCTTCGGGTATGGCAACACTGATGTTGTAATCCCCTTCAGGAATGTCAGGAAAACAGAGAGATTCGCCAGTATCAGCTGTTGTTCCGGTCTGATTGACAGTACCCAGACGGTCGGTGACACTGACCGCGCCGCCCGCGAGAGGCAGTTCAGTTTCTTCTGCAAGCGCGTTGCCGTTTTCATCATTAAAGAGGTAAATACAAATGGAGCCGTTGCCTTTGAAAGGTGTGGCGGTCGGTGCCAGCGGTACCTCACTGGTTGGCGTGGGTGTATCCGCCGGTTTTGTGCCGATCAGCAGTTCATCGCCCACAAAAAGGAACTGGCAGGCGTCTCCTTCAAGATTGTTCAGTTCACGCAGGGTCTGCTCTGAGATGCCCATGGTCAGGGCGATGCTGATGCAGGTATCATTTTCCTTGACAATGTAAATAATACGTCCGTCCGCACCCGGGGTGGGTGTGGAAATGACCGCCTGAGGGAGTGGAGCGCTGGCTGCAACGGGTATGAAAACCAACAGAATTGCCATTGCCACAAAAAAGAAGCCGAAAATTTGCGTAATTTTCTTGATCATCTCATTCACCTGTTGCGAAATTATACTTCCGGTATTTTTTGGCGGCTCTGGGAAAATATCCTTATTTACCGCCCGAGTATGCAAATAAATATGTTTCATTCTAACATGCAGAAAAACAACAATAGCTATGATCCGGCGACCGCTTTAAATCGCCCTTATAATACTTAAACGATTCAGCATTTAATAAAACAAGGGAAAGGGATGACAAGATGAGCTATCACACGATCATTATTGTAGGAAATCTGGGAAGGGACCCTGAGATGCGCTATACACCCAATGGCAATGCGGTGACTTCTTTGAATGTCGCCTCCAGCCGGCAATACACTGATGGAACAGGCCAAAAAGTAAAAGAAACAACCTGGTTCCGCGTTTCGGTTTGGGGCAAGCAGGCGGAAAATGTCAATAACTACCTTAAAAAGGGCAGCATGGTTTTGATTGAGGGCGAATTGAAGCCGGACAAAGAGACCGGCAATCCGCGTGTTTTCACCCGCAATGACGGAACCCCTGGCGCTTCTTTTGAGGTCAACGCACGTACGGTGCGCTTCTTGACACCGAAAGCAAGCGGTTCGGATGAATTCCCTGCGGATACTGGCGGCACCAGCCTTGGTGAACCCAATGATGATGATTTCCCCTTCTAGAAAGCGGATCTAGATACCCACACAAATGAATAGACTCGAAGAGCTGACTGATAAAGCCCATCAGGATTTTGAAGCGCGCCATCAGATACGTGAAAGCGCGCTGAAACTGACCCGGCAGCTGACAAGCAACGCCGCCCATGCCATCCGCGCCATCCATCGCGGCGAGATTGAAACCGCTGAAGCCAACATGAGCGAAGCGCGTAAAATTGTTGTGGAACTTAAGAAATCGGTTGAACCAGACCCCGAGATATACTATTCCGGCTATACCCAGGATGCGCTTAAGGAATATGTTGAAGCACGGGTGACCATTGACCTGATCCAGAATCACCCGGTGAAGCTGCCTGATGAACTGGGTATCGAATATGCCACTTATCTGCGCGGATTGGCGGAGACAATCGGCGAGTTGCGCCGGCGCTGCCTGGATATTCTGCGACATGGATATTCTGATGAGGTCGAGCGGCTGCTTGACCTGATGGATGAGATCTACGCCCTGCTCGTGACCGTTGATTATCCAGATGCCATCACGCACGGGCTGCGCCGTCAGACGGACCTGGTGCGCGGTATCATTGAACGCACACGTGCTGACCTGACCACCAGCCTGGGTGAACAGCGCCTGCAGATATCGCTTAAGGAATTTGAAGAGCGCATCATAAAAAATGGTTAAAGGGAAGCGCACCGTCCGCGCTTCAGAGATCGGTACCTTCATCTACTGCCAGCGTGCCTGGTGGTACCAGCGCCAGGGATTTGAACCCATCAACCGCGGTGAACTGGCCGCGGGCAGCGAGTTTCACTCAGCCCATGCCGGGCGGACACGATCAGTCATCCTGATGCGAATTATCGCAGTAGTGCTGATACTTACGGTTTTGGTTTTTCTCGCGCTTACCCTGGGCGCAAACCCGATCTGATTGACTGATGAATATTCCATTGCATACTCTTCTTTTTCCGCTTATCGCATTAATTCTTGCGATGGCATTACTGCTCGTTGCACGCTTAATCAAGAAGGCCAACGGGATGCCTGAAGGCAGGATCGTATATGCAGATCCGGGGCTGTGGGGAAGGCCGGAAAAGCCTTTTTACGATTCTGCACTGGGCCTGACCGGCAAACCGGATTACTTGATCAAGCAGGGAGATACAATTGTTCCGGTAGAAGTGAAGAGCATGTGGGCGCCGCGTGAGCCTTACGACAGCCATGTGCTGCAGATGGGTGCTTACTGCCTGCTGGCCGAAAGGCACTATGGCGTTCGGCCTGATCATGGACTGCTGCGCTACCGCAATCGAACATTTAATATCTCGTTCTCATCAGCTCTTGAGGATGAAGTGCTGGAAACCATTCAAGCGATCCGGGATCAAAAAGAACTGGACGATATCTGCCGCTCGCATGACCAGCCCAACCGCTGCGCACGCTGCGGATATCGCCAGCACTGCGACCAGAGGCTGTAGGCTCTCAACGGTCATACTATAATAAAAAAATGATAAGTACACCCGTTAAAAAATTTGGTTTGGCCTATAACTCTCAGATTGAATCCGCGCCCGCACTTGCCGCTGAAATTGCCCGGTTTCTTGAGCAGCAGGGCGGTGAGGTTGGGGGTTTGGGAGCTATTTATGAGCGGCCGCTGCGCCAATGCATATCCGCCAAAGAGTTTGACGTACTGATCGTATTGGGTGGTGATGGAACCATGCTGCGCGCGAGCAAGTTATGTGCGCCGGCGGGAATTCCCACTCTTGGGGTTAACCTGGGATCTTTCGGCTTTCTGATGGAATTGACCACTCAGGATTGGAGATACTTTCTACCAAGGCTTTTCCAGGGGGATTACCGCCTTGAACGGCATATGTTGCTGCAGGCTGAACAAATGCGGGGAGAAAAAATCCTGGAAAAATGGCTGGTCGTAAATGAGGTGGTGGTCTGCCGCGGACAACATGTGCGTCCGATTCGTCTGGAAGCGGAAGTGGATGGCGCCCATATGGCCAGTTATGTAGCAGATGGGATTATCGCTTCAACACCCACCGGTTCAACTGCTTACGCTCTCGCGGCTGGCGGTGCTATCCTGCCTCCTGAATTGCGCAATATCCTGATCGTGCCGGTTGCGCCGCATCTGTCACCAGACCAGCCAATAGTCCTCTCGGAGGGTGCGTGCGTCAACATTACCGTTCATACCAACCACCAGGCTGTGGTCAGCGTGGATGGGCATATGCCTGTGATCCTGAATGACGGGGACTGTGTGCAGGTCAGCAGCAGCGACCTGAACTCTTGCTTTGTGCGTTTCCGGGAGCCGGGCTATTTTTACAACAACCTGAACCGCTTTTTGGAACAGAATCCAACTTTCCCGACCTGGCGCTGATGTAAAAGCCGGGGGAGTTCAAAAGGTATAATTGCCCCAAAAAACGAGACTCATGGCAGATTCCGAAACACTTTTTTGTTATGTCCATCCGGACCGTGAAACTTTATTGCGCTGCAATAATTGCGAACGCCCCATTTGCGCCAATTGTGCGGTGCTGACACCTACTGGCTATCGCTGCAGAGAATGCGTGCGGGGTCAACAGAAAATCTTCGAAACCGCCGGCGCAGGAGACTTTATTCTGGCGCCGATCGTAGCCGGGGGGCTTTCCTTGCTGGGCAGTTTTGTTGTGCCGCTTCTGGGATTCTTTACCATTTTTCTGGCACCGCTGGCTGGAACTGCAATTGCTGAAGTTATCACCCGTATTATCCGCAGAAGACGTTCCAAAAAACTGTTTTATCTGATCGCAGGAGCTGTTGCTGCAGGCGCACTGCCCCTGGTGGTAATTGCCTTGTCTTCACTGTTTGCAGGACTGCGCTTTGGTAGTTTCAATTTTTTTGCGCTGCTGCCTCTGATCTACCGGATTGTTTATCTGGTGATGTGTACGGGTTCGGCTTTTTATCGGCTGGCGGGGATAAGGCTTTAAGTTCCATGTTGACAGAACTGCGCATTGAAAACTTCGCCATCATAGACAGGCTGTCTCTGAATTTTGGACCCAGCCTGGCGGCATTTACCGGCGAAACTGGCGCGGGAAAGTCCATCCTGCTGGATGCCATCGAAGCCCTGATGGGCGGACGCGCGGAAAGCACTATGATCCGCGCAGATGAGGAGCGTGCCAACCTGGAAGCGGTTTTCACTATTCCGGATGCGCATCGTAAGGTGATCAGCGATCTCCTGGATACCGAGGGGCTGCTGGATGATGACCATGAAGTGTTGTTCAACCGTGAGATCCGACGTGAAGGACGCAACATCGCCCGCATTAATGGTCGCACGGTTAATGTGGCGCTTATGCGCGAGATCGGCAGTTACCTGGTGGATATCCACGGCCAGTCAGAACACCTCTCGCTGTTGACAGTTCGGCAGCACCTGAGGCTGCTGGACCGCTACGCGGACGATTCCAAGCTTTTGGCAGACTATCAGAACGCATTCCGAGAGCTGCGCACCTTGCAGAAAGAACTGGAAGACCTGCACAGTGCTGAACAGGACGCGGCGCGCATGACCGATCTGCTTAACTATCAGATCCAGGAGATCGATTCCGCCAGAGTAAAACCTGGAGAGGAAGCTGAACTGCGTGGAGAACTGACCCGCCTGGCGAATGCGGAAAAACTCTCTTCACTGGCGCAGCAGGCTTATGCGCTACTGGAAGAAACCAGCCCGGATGCGCCATCCATCAGTACCATGCTGGGTGAAGTATCAGGCGTACTGCATTCCCTGGCTGGAATTGACGCCAGCCTGAATGACCTTTCCAATCAGAGCGAAACTGCGCTTTCTCTCACGGCTGATATCAGCCGGGCCTTGCAGGATTATCTGGAGACCATCGAATTTAACCCCAAACGGCTGGAAACAGTTGAAAACCGCCTAGCGATGATTGTCACACTGAAACGCAAATACGGTGATTCCGAGGAGCAGATACTGGCCTTTGCTGAAAACGCACGCAAACAGCTGGAAATGATCACACACGCAGAGGAAAAAATTGCTGAACTTGAAGAAAAGGAAGCAGTTCAAATGTCTGCGTTAAGCTTGAAAGCGCAGGCACTATCAGCAGCACGCAAAGCCGCAGGTGTCACCCTGGGCGGTGCCGTTGAAAAAGAACTGGATGACCTGAAAATGGCTGGTGCGCGTTTTTCAGTGGATATTCAAACCCGTGAAGATGAACACGGCTTGCCGCTTGAAGACGGCCGCAAGGTACGCTTTGACGAACGCGGGATTGACCAGACCGAGTTCCTGATCGCCCCCAACCCGGGTGAGGGGCTCAAACCACTGGTGAAGATCGCTTCCGGTGGAGAGACATCGCGGCTGATGCTTGCATTGAAAAATGTTCTGGCAAAGGCCGACACCATCCCGACCATGATCTTTGACGAGATTGACCAGGGCATCGGTGGACGCGTAGGTGCCATAGTGGGTGAAAAACTCTGGTTACTCGCCCGGGAACACCAGGTGTTGTGCGTGACGCACCTGCCACAACTGGCGGCTTTCGGCGATCAACATTTTCATGTCTTTAAGCAGATCCAGGATGGACGTACGGTCACCGTGGTGGAAAGTCTGGCCAATGAACGGCGCGAAAGTGAATTGGCGCTCATGTTCGGCGGTGATTCCGAAGCCAACCGTGCAGCCGCGCAGGAAGCTCTGGCGGTTGCCAGAATCCATAAATCTGGCTGACCTTGGCAGACTATGAAAATGAAATATTAATAAAAATCTAATGATCACCTGCCCTCAACTACCTTGACAAGATTATTGCGGATATGGTATAAATTAATTACCAAACGCTTGGGTGCCCCCCTCACCCAGGTGTTTGGCCTTTAATGTCTCTTTTGCAGGCAAGAAGAAAATTTTCTCGATCAGGGTGCAATTTTCAGGTTTTCGGATCTAAAATAATTTCAATAACCAGTGGAGACTAAGCATGCTGAGTCAATACTGCTATTTAAAACTAAAGATCCTTAATCCCAATTTTTAGACAAATTATTAATTTGCCATTTGACAGCACATATATAATTAAAATAAATATATATTCATAACAATTTAAATTGAGGAGGAAAGAATGAAAAAACGGTTTGGTGTGCTGCGGGTGCTATCTTCCATCCTGAAAATTTTGGGAATTGTCGTGGCAGCGTTGGCTGTTCTGGGAGGACTGATCGCTTTCGTGATGTCTTTTGCCGGGGGTGACCTGTTCCAATCCATGGGTATTGACTCGAATGGCGGGGTGCTTGCCGGTTTGGTGGGAGCTTTCATGATCGTGGTGATGGGCGCGCTGTATGCTGTATTTCTATATGGATACGGCGAACTGCTGATGCTGCTCATCTCGATGGAAGAGAACACATTTAAGACAGTCAAACTTCTGGAAGATGTTACCAGCGAAGAAAAACCGGAAGCTGAAACGAAAGCATAATCTCCAGTTTTAATAATTTTAAAACCGCGCTTTTGATTTTTCAGGCGCGGTTTTAAGTTTTCAGCGGCTTGCATGGTATAAATTCAGATAACTCTTTACGGAGGCGGGTATGGCAGATTACGATATCGGCTTGGTTGGGCTGGCGATTATGGGCCAGAACCTGGTGCTGAATATGAGCGACCACGGGTTTAAGGTGGCTGTGTATAACCGCACTACTTCTGTCATGCATCAATTTATGGATGGATCAGCCAAAGGACGTTCGATTACAGGAGCGCAAACGCTTGGGGAGCTGACAGCGCTTCTAAAGAAACCGCGCCGTGTGATGTTGCTGGTCAAAGCCGGAAACCCGGTTGATCAGACCATTGAATCCCTGCTCCCCTTGCTTGATGCCGGTGATGTGGTCATTGATGGGGGTAATTCCTTTTTTGGAGATACGATCCGCCGCTGCAATTATCTAAAGAAAAAAGGTATCCTGTATATTGGCAGCGGTGTTTCAGGAGGTGAAATGGGAGCGCGCTTCGGGCCTTCCATCTCACCTGGCGGTGCACCTGAAGCCTGGCCGCTGGTCAAAGACATCTTTCAGGCAATCTCAGCCAAGGTGGATGGGAATGTGCCCTGCTGTGAATGGATGGGAACAGATGGCGCTGGACACTTTGTAAAAATGGTGCACAACGGGATTGAATATGGATTTCTGCAGTTGATCGCTGAATCCTATCATTTGATGAAATCTGTATTGAAACTCAGCTATGATGAAATGTCCGCTGTATTCAAGAAGTGGAGCAAAGGAAAACTGAGCTCTTACCTGATCGAGGTGGCGGGTGATGTATTGGCGGTTAAAGATACAGACGGAGCGCCCCAGTTGGAAAAGATCATGGACACAGCCGGACAGAAAGGCACTGGCCGCTGGACTTCTGAATCGGCGCTGCTGTTAGGCATCCCGCTGACACTGGTCACCGAAGCGGTTTTCGCGCGTTCGCTTTCGACATTAAAAGAGGAACGGATTGAAGCATCCCGCCAGATTCCCGCTCCCGGTTTCGTTATTACAGAGGACAAGCAGAAGGTGCTGGATGACCTTGAGAACGCGCTGTATGTGTCGGAGATCATCTCCTATGCCCAGGGCTTTATGCTCTTCCGGGAAGCAGCCAGAGAATACAAATGGGAGCTGGATTACACCAACATTGCCAATATCTGGCGCAACGGCTGCATTATCCGTTCAGCTCTTTTAACACACATCCGCGACGCGTATAAGCGTGATAAAGATCTGAAGAACCTGCTTCTTGACGACTTTTTTAAACAAGAGTTCGAGAGCGGCATCGTAAGCCTGAGGAAAATCGTCTCTCTGGCAGCCCAGGCGGGCATACCCGCTCCGGCATATTATTCGGGTTTAGGTTTTTATGATGGCTATCGCAGTGCTGTACTGCCTGCCAATCTCATCCAGGCGCAGCGCGACTATTTTGGCGGGCATACCTATGAACGCGTGGATGCTTCACGCGGCAAGTTTTTCCATACAGACTGGACCGGGGAAGGCGGGGATATCACCGCTTCATCGTACAATGCATAGACTTATTTATAACCTTTCCATGAAATTGAGCGAATTGGAAGATTAACCATTATTTTTCATCAATTTGCAGGAATAAAAAATAACATTTTGAAAAATGAGGATGACCATGGGCGAAAATTTGCTGGCAATTGACTGCGGTACCCAATCAGTGCGCGCGCTGCTATTCAACCCCAAAGGCGACCTGCTGGCAAAAGCCAAGGTTTCCATAGAACCCTACACATCACCTCAACCCGGCTGGGCTGAGCAGGACCCAATGGTGTTCTGGAATGCGCTTTGCAGAGCCTGCCGGCAGGTATTTAATGATCAGAAAGCAGACAAAACCGGTATTGCCGCGGTCGCGCTTACAACCCAACGCTCAACAATCGTGAATCTGGATGAAGAGGGCAACCCTCTGCGTCCAGCGATCGTATGGCTGGACAAGCGCCGGGCAAACCAGTTCCCTCGTGTCGGCGGTTTATGGGGCGCGGCGCTTGATATTTCTGGTGCGCGCGGTACAGTGGAATATCTGCAGGCGGAATGTGAAGCCAACTGGCTCAATCAGCATCAGCCTGAAATTTGGCGAAAGACCCACAAATTCACTTTCCTGTCAGGATTTCTGACACGCAAATTGATTGGGCAGTTCAGGGATTCGATCGGCTGCCAGGTGGGATACGTACCTTTTGATTACAAGAAACAGGCTTGGGCAGCCAGAAGCCATTGGTACTGGCAGGCATTAATGATTGAACCGGAAAAGCTGGTAGAGCTTGTGCCGGTCGGCAGCCCGCTGGGAGTGATCACGCCGGAGGCTTCTCAGGCAACTGGCATTCCTGCGGGTTTGACGCTTTATGCTTCGGCAGCTGATAAAGCCTGCGAAGTGCTCGGTTCTGGCAGTCTGGAATCCAATGTAGCCTGCCTGAGCTATGGCACCACCGCCACCATCAATACCACGCATGAAAAGTATATCGAGATCATCCCGCTCATTCCACCCTATCCGGCAGCTGTCCCCGACCTATTTAATATGGAACTGCAGATCTATCGCGGCTACTGGATGGTGAACTGGTTTAAGAACGAATTCGGTTTGCGCGAGTTGGGAATTGCCGAAGAGACCGGCACGGAGCCCGAGGCGCTATTTGATGACCTGCTGAAAGAAGTCCCCCCGGGATCGCAGGGATTGGTGCTGCAGCCTTACTGGTCGCCCGGTTTACGCCACCCGGGGCCGGAGGCGCGGGGAGCGATCATCGGATTCAATGATGTCCATACACGCGCGCATATCTACCGTGCCATGCTCGAGGGGCTGGCCTACGCGCTGTTGGAAGGCAAGGAACGCACCGAAAAACGCTCAAGGGTGAAAATCGACCAGATACGCATAGCGGGTGGCGGCAGCCAGAGCGATGCCGCGCTGCAGATCACGGCGGATGTGTTTGGATTGTCTGTATCGCGCCCACACCTTTACGAAGCCTCCGGGCTCGGAGCGGCCATCAATGCCGCGGTTGGAGCAGGATTTTATCCCGACTACCATGCCGCCCTGAACGCGATGACGCGTCTGGGAGAGACTTTTGAACCGGACGCGGCTACACATCGTGTCTATATGGACCTTTATCATGAGGTGTATCTCAAAATGTACAAGCCCCTGCAGCCTTTTTATAAGGCGATGCAGCAAATTGACTTGCCTGGCTCATAATCATAATAACCGGCATATTACCTTCTTATGCAATCGATAATCCTGCGCAAGAAACTATTGTTCAGAGAATCGGAAAATTTTCTAATCTGGCTGGAAAAGAGACAGGTCGGATTCTGCGTTTTTGTTTTCATAGAAAAATAAAAAAATTTGCCAACTGGAGGGCAAAGAAAGACCTGGAATTCCAATTATGGCAGGAGGAAAACAGTTTCCCAGTTTCCAGGCGCAGATTCCGTAAAAGTAGAGGTTGAGCCCATGATCACAATCCAGGTGTTGCCGGGTTTTAGCCGGTAGGATTGGCCATCCGCATCAAGGAATTCCATCGGATCGGAATCATTTTTTGCTTTCCACTTGCCTTTAGTCATCACACCATCGCGAAAGAAATACGCTTTCTTACCGCGATCATTGCCCCAGATATCGATTTCGTGGGCGCTGGGCGCCAGCTCGGTGTAATTCGCGAAAATGACAATGACGTTCGAGAAGGCCAACTGCTCTCCGGTTACCCGGTCAACGAGCGGGATCATCTCATACTCCGTTCCCAGATCGTCTTCCATGTATTCGATCCAGCGCAGATATTTTCCGCTTTGCGAATCAAAGCGCCACTCAGCGCGGTTATAAAAATTGAACAGGACAGTTAATTTCTCTCCCGGCAGCCCGTCGGCAGGCGCGCTCTCCGAAAAAACCATATTTGGAAGATCTGGTTTCTCGTTATTTAAACCCAGCTGATCGACATACTTGCTGATCTCATGCGAGTTGGCAAATACACCCAGGACATCGTGAGTATCCGTGCCGCAAAAAACCGGGCAGGACGCTTCAAGGTTGGAAATGGCGTAATCACCCAGTTTTGAGACGATGATTTCATCTGTGTCATTGTCTGCGCTTCCGTAACCCAGAATACCGTTATACATGTTCACCAGCTGCGCATCCACACGCCGGCCTGAACGCACCGGACCGATGGAGGGGCTGTCCTGCCCGTAAAAAACAGCCAGGAAGCGATTGGTGCCGTAACCGATGAAATAATCGAAAACGATATCGGCGAATGACAGACCGGCGTGTGGTAGCCCAAGGCGCGGAAAATTGGAAACCTTCACCATTACAGGACGCCGCTCGAGGAGGGAGGGATCATCCACGGTTAAACCGGTCAGTGGATTAATCACTCCAGGTGTTTTTTTGTCAGCGGAAGCATTTTTTGGGGAAGACGCGGAGTCTGAAACGCCGCTGGCAGCCATCGTTGCAGCAACTGATGTAGAAACAACATCTGCAACTGAAGCGGGATTGATCTGGTCAGATGGCCCGCAGGCTGCTATAAGACAAAAGCCAAGCAATGCTGTAATGAAACGAATGCCTTTCATAGTGGAATATTATAAAGGTAACTTCATCCCTAAGTTTTGGATAACGTCAAAAGTGTATAATTTCATAAAACAGGATACTTGTAAATCGATGGATAAAAAAATCAGAATTTTGATCGCCAAGCCCGGGCTGGATGGGCATGACCGGGGTGCAAAGGTCATCGCACGGGCGCTGCGAGACGCAGGTATGGAAGTGATCTACACCGGGCTGCGCCAGACGCCGGAAATGATCGCCAACGCGGCGCTGCAGGAGGATGTGGATGCAGTTGGGCTGTCCATCCTTTCGGGCGCCCATATGACGCTGGTACCGCGCCTGCTGGATCTGATGAAAACCAACGGTCAAGGAGCCACCCCCGTTTTCGTCGGCGGGATCATCCCGGATGAGGACGCGGCGCAGCTAACTGCGCTGGGCGTCAAGGCGGTTTACGGCCCGGGAACGACCACGGCTCGCGTTATTGATGATGTGAAGAAGTTTGTAAATCCCCTGTAGGTTCTTATTTATATGACACTGGCAGAAAAAGCAGCCGCCGGGGACCGTCTTTCCATCGCCCGCCTGTTGACATTGATTGAATCCGCGACACCTCAAGGCCTGAATGCGCTGGATGAAATGTATCCAAAAAGCGGCCGGGCGCACCTGATCGGCATCACCGGCCCATCCGGCTCCGGCAAATCAACCCTGGTCAACCGCCTGGCTCTGGAACTTGCCGGTGAACCTTCAACCGAACTAAAAGCGGCAATCATCGCTGTTGATCCCACCAGCCCTTTCAGCGGAGGCGCCTTGCTGGGCGACCGGGTGCGCATGCGCGACCTGGCAGATAGGCCGGATATCTTTATCCGCTCGATGGCCACGCGCGGCGCACTGGGCGGGCTGGCGCGCGCGACCAGCGATGCCGCTGTGCTTCTGGATGCGGTCGGATTCCCGTATGTGCTGATCGAAACGGTCGGCGCGGGACAATCAGAAGTCGACATCGCAAGGCTGGCACATACAACAGTCGTGATCGAGGCGCCGGGGCTGGGTGACGATGTTCAGGCGGGCAAGGCCGGCATCTTGGAGATCGCTGATATTTTGGTAGTGAATAAGTCAGACAAGACCGGAGCTGACGCGACAGCCCATTCCCTGACAGTGATGCTGGAGATCGGCAAGGAGCTGCGCAGTGAAGAGGGCGACGAGGGAATCCATCAATGGCAAACACCAATCGTAATGACATCAGCACTCAATGGTGAAGGAATTACCGATCTGGCGAACAAGATTCGCGCTCACCAGGTGTACCTGTCTGAAAGCGGAGAAAGGGAAAAACGCACTCAATCGCGCATGATGGATATGCTGGAGCAATTAATCAATGAAAGACTGTTTGAGCGCTGGCATGAACAAACCGATCCTGGTCTCTATCAACAAGTAAAAACAGACGTTGTACAGCAGCGGCTTTCACCGCGTATGGCTGTTAAGAGGCTTTTTTCACAGGATTAATCACGGTTTTACCCAATAAACAGGTTGTGGATTACAATTTAAAAGATCATTCTTTTCAGGAGAATCCACGCAATTATGAATCGTACCCTTATAAGTAGTTTAAAGAACCATCTTGATGAAGTTGTGACCATTCAAGGCTGGTTGCAGATCCTGCGCGACCAGAAGAAAATGCAGTTCCTCATCCTACGCGACCAGACCGGACTTGTTCAGGTTGCCAATTACCGACCGAATAACCCCGAGCTGGGCGATCTGATCTCCACCCTGGGTACTGAATCCGCGCTGACCGTTACCGGTAAAGTGGTGAAAAATGAGGTGGTAAAACTGGGCGGGATCGAGATCCAGCTTCAGGGCCTTAAAGTTGAGAACAATGCCGAAGCGCCGCTGCCTTTTGATCCATTTGATGATGAGAATCTGCCCGCCAGCGACTTCCGCATGGACTGGCGCTACCTGGACCTGCGCCGCAGGCAGAACCTGATGGTCTTTCGCGCCCAGACGGTGCTGGAACACGCCATGCGCGAATTCTGGCTGCAGGAAAGCTTCATGGAGATCCATTCACCCAAAATAATGGGCTCACCCAGCGAATCGGGCGCGGAGCTTTTTGAGGTGGATTATTTTGGCGGCAAAGCTTACTTGGCGCAGTCGCCGCAGTTCTACAAGCAAATGGCCATGGCGGCCGGATTTGAACGTGTGTTTGAGGTCGGGCCGGTATTCCGTGCTGATCCCTCGTTCACCTCCCGCCACATGACCGAGTTCACCGGGCTGGATATGGAAATGTCCTGGATTGAAACGCACGAAGACGTAATGGCTTTCACCGAGCGTTGGCTGCAGTTCGCCTATAAGCGCGTGAAAGAGCAGCTGGGCGATGAAATTAAAGAAGTTCTGGGTGTGGAGATCATGGTGCCGGAAGTACCCTTCCCGCGCATGACCATGTCGGAGGTTTACGTTATTCTAAAGGAAGCCGGCTACCAGCTGCCGCCCGAACGCAAGGGAGACTTGGACCCGGGCGGGGAACGCGCCATTGCCGACCACGTCAAACAAAAGACAGGCAGCGACTTCCTCTTTATCATCGACTGGCCGATCTCAGTGCGCCCCTTTTATCATATGCGCCATCCCGACAAACCGGAACTGACACGCAGCTTTGACTTGATCGCCGGCGGTTTGGAAATTGCCACCGGTGCGCAGCGCGAACACCGCTATGAGATCCTGAAAAAACAGGCGCTGGAAAAAGGATTAGGCCTTGAGAATATCAAGTTCTATCTGGATTTCTTCCGCTACGGTTGCCCCCCGCATGGCGGCTTTGGCATGGGGCTTTCACGCCTGGCGATGGTGCTTTTGGAGATTAAGAACATACGCGAGAGTGTGTACCTGTTCCGCGGACCTAACCGACTGAATCCCTGAGGTAATGGAATGATCGTTGGAAAGCGCGTCAGACTGCGGGCGATCGAGCGGGAAGACCTGCCGAGATTCGTTGATTGGCTGAATGACCCCGAAGTGCGCCGCAACCTCATCCTATACCAACCCCTCTCCATTGGGCAGGAAGAATTATGGTATGAAAGCATTCTAAAGGAATCCGCGGACGAACAGCCGCTGTGCATTGAGGTCAAGATTGGCGAAAGGTGGGATCTCGCGGGAAATATTGGTTTTATGCAGCTCAATCAGCATGACCGCAGCGCGGAGATCGGCATCTTTATCGGCCGCAAGGACTTGTGGAACAAAGGTTACGGCTGTGAAGCCATGCGCCTGATGGCGGGGCATGGCTTCAATGATCTTAATCTGAACCGCATTTATCTGCGTGTGTATGAAACCAACCTCAACGGGGTACGCTGTTATGAAAAGGCTGGTTTTAAGCACGAAGGCCGGCTGCGCGAAGCCCGCTTTCATGAAGGCAGATATATTAATATGCTGATGATGAGTATACTTAGAAGTGAATGGACTAAAAAAACTATTGGAGGTTGTGCATGAGTATTACCGGACACACCCATTCAGGGCCTTTGATGTATGGGAATGTGCGTTTGTACGCGGGGTCTTATTCTCCTGACCTTGCCAGGGATATATCGGATTATTTAAACGTTCCATTGTGCGACCGGGATATCATTACTTACCCTAACGACAATATTTTTATTAAGCTCCATAAAAGCGTGCGCGGCCAGGATTGCTATGTGATCCAGACGACATCCATTCCAGTGCATCAGAGCCTGATGGAATTGTTAATCATGATCCAGACGCTTCGGTTGGATTCAGCCGCGCGTATTACCGCGGTAGTGCCCTACCTGTGCTATACCCGTTCAGACAAGAAGGACCAGCCGCGCGTACCCATCACCTCCCGCCTGATTGCGGACCTGATTGAAGTAGCCGGCGCTGACCGCTATATCACGCTTGATCTGCACGCCGACCAGATCCAGGGCTTTTTCTCGATCCCGGGCGATGTGCTATATGCCTCGCATGTGATCCTCCCTTACATGGAAACCCTTAAGAAGACGATGCAGAATCCGGTTATGGTTTCACCAGACCTGGGATTTGCAAAGAAAGCGCGCAACTATGCCGCAAAGCTGGATCTCCCCCTGGCTTTTATTGAAAAAAGGCGCGCAAACAACACTCCCACAGCCAAGGCACTTACCCTGATCGGCGATGTCAAGGGTCGCGATTGCATGCTGCTGGATGAAGAGATCTCAACCGGTACAACCATTATCACCGCGGTCAACCTGATCAAGGAAAAGGGTGCGAGAGATGTTTATGTTTTCTTTATTCACCCTGTCCTGGCAAAGGGGGCAGCCGAGACGTTGTTAAGCCTGCCAGTCAAACAATATGTCACTACCGATACGATCCCTATCTCGCCCGATAAAATGGCGCTTTTTGGCAACCGGATAAAGGTCATCAGCGTGGCGCAGCTGCTGGGTGAGGTTATCAGCCGCGCCAATCAGGGGCGCAGTGTGGGCGAGATGTTCAACGAATAAAAAACGATAATAAGGATGGCGGTTACTCCGCCATCTTTTGGTTAAAATTCTTTAACCATGCCCGAACTACCCGAAGTTGAAACCGTCGTGCGTATGCTGCGTGATGGATACGGTGATTACCAGACATCCATCATCGGTTGCCAGATAATTCATACTGATCTGTTGTGGAAACGCACGCTCGCAACACCCACACCCGCACGATTTAAAAAGTGGATCACCGGACAAACCATAATTTCGCTCTCGCGCCGTGGAAAATTTTTGGTCTTTTCATTAAACGATCTCACTTTGCTCATCCATCTGCGCATGAGCGGCGACATGCGCGTAGAAAGCGCGCGTACTGAAACGGGTAAAGCACGACCGTATAAAAAACACGATCGCTTATCGCTGGAATTTAATACCGGGCAGCGCCTGGTTTTCAATGACACACGCAAATTCGGGCGTGCCTGGCTGGTAAAAGATCCGGCTGAAGTGCTGCATGGGCTTGGCCCGGAACCTCTTGATGATCAACTTACCCATAATGAGTTTTATTCCATGCTGCAACACCACAACCGCCAATTAAAACCTCTATTGATGGATCAGGGTTTTATTGCCGGGCTGGGCAACATCTATACGGATGAGGTATTGCATTTGGCTAAGCTGCATCCCCTGACAGGATCAGCCCAGATCACTCGCGAACAAGCTGACAGGCTGCTCACCGCCATACGGGAAGTATTGCGTGAAGGCATCCAGCGCAACGGTGCGAGCATTGACTGGGTTTACCGCGGCGGCGATTTTCAAAACTATTTTAAAGTATATGGGCGAAAGGACAGCCCGTGCCCTGTATGTGGAACTCCCATTGAGCGCATTGTGGTGGCGCAGCGCGGCACGCATATCTGCCCGAACTGCCAGCAAACCAGCTGACAAACTCATCAGAAAGAAAGGTAAGAATCATATATAATCCAGCCCAGTCTAAGGCTGTTTTATGATTTGGGATAAAAACTATCTTTCGCGTCTTTTAAGGCTTGCTCTGCCGATCATGCTCCAGAACCTGTTTGTGGTCATGGGAAATTCGGTGACCACATTAATGACCGGAAAACTGGGGGATGCACCCATTGCTGCCGCCGGGCTTTCGAACCAGCTTTTTTCTATCCTCAGCATGGCGCAGTTCGGTATCAGTTCAGGTGCGTCTATCTTTACCGCGCAGTTCTGGGGAAACCGCGACCGCGAAAGCGTTCTAAACGCCATGGGGGTTTCCCTTTCAATTGGCATCGGTATCGGCGTTTCATTCATGATTATTGCCTTTTTCTTTCCGCATGCCTTCATAAAAATCTTTACCAAAGATCCCGAGGTTATCCCGATCGCTGCTAGCCTGTTGAAGATCGCGGGTTTCAGCTTCTTGTTCACACCAGTCTTTAACATCTATGCCTTCGTGCTGCGTTCAACGGGTAATGTGCGCCTGCCCATGCTGGTCAGTTCGGTGGGTGTTGGGCTTAATGTGCTGCTGGGTTACGGGCTTATTTTTGGCAAGCTGGGGCTACCGCACATGGGCGTCAGCGGAGCAGCGACAGCCAACCTGATCGCGCGTGTGACCGAATGCGTGGTGCTGATCTGGCTGATCTACCAGCTGCAAACACCCCTGGCAGCGCCTCTGAAGGAACTTTTTAACTTTAACCGTGAATTTCTTAAGAAAGTTCTTCACCGTATCCTGCCGGTGGTTTCCAATGAATTGATCTGGTCCCTGGGTGTTACCACTTATGCCGCGATTTATGCGCAGTTGGGCACTGAAGCCTACGCGGCGGCTGCCATTAAAGATACGATTGAGAGTATTGTCTTTGTTCCTATGACAGCCATCAGTCACGCCAGTGCCATCCTGGTAGGTAATACCATCGGTGCCGGAAGGAAAGAAGCCGCTCCAGCTTTTATCAAACAGAGCGTTTTTATTGAATTAACACTGGGGGCTGTGATCGGATTGTTCCTTACGCTCGGGCGGCGGCTGATTGTTGGCTACTTTAATATCGAGGAAGTGACGCGCGTATATGTAGAGGCAATGCTGCTAGTGCTGGCTGCTTTTCTGTGGATACGAGGCACCAACTCCCTGTTCTTTATCGGTATGATGCGCGGCGGAGGAGATACACGCTATGCTATCCGCCTGGATATAGGCTCTATGTGGCTGGTCGGTGTTCCTCTGGCTTTTCTGATGGCTTTTGGATTTCAGCAACCGCTCAAGATTGTGTACTTGGCGGTAATGGCCGATGAGGTTTTTAAGTTCATCATGTCAATTCGGCGCTATCGCTCTAAACGCTGGATGCACGATCTGATCACCGTCTGACTTTAATCAGTTAGAATACACTTGAGAGTATGTATTCCATCGTCATCGCGATCCTGTTTTTCATTCTCGCCTTCTGGCTGCTGAAAGTGGAATGGTCAAAACAACCTTCAGCCCGCAACGCGTGGCCTATTCTCGCGGCCATTCTGTCTTTTGTGATGGCCGTGGCAATTACGCTGATGTGGCTGGTGGCGATCCTGTTGTAGATATTCATTTTTTTATGAATTCCCGAGTCTCTCAAAAGTAAAATATTTTTATTATCTGGTTGATTTGACAACCTTTGATGAACCCGGTGCGGGCGTTCAGCCATCGGAATAATCGCTTACTGAGCACCTGCCCTATGTGAAGCGTAGGGGGCCGAAGGGAGCGGGGGAATACTGTTGTCAAACCCTGTACAACAATTCTAAAACTCAAAGAGATACTGAATTTGTTAAGAACAAGGTCATTTGGAATTGCACAATCCAGATGGAAAACTGGAGGGTAATCAGGAAAGTTTCAAAAATTCTTTGATTGCGGGAATAATATTCATAACAGCCCTTGCCCGATGGCTGACGCGGTTCTTCATGTCCAGATTTAACTCGCCCATGGTTTCTCCAAGTTCCGGAAAATAAAAGATACAGTCATACCCAAAACCCTGCTCGCCCCGCTCATCCGGGATGATCTCCCCCTCGCAGCTCCCCTGAGCCATGCACGTGCTGCCATCCGGCAGAGCCAGCGCCACACAGCACATGAATCGGGCTTTCCAGGGGCGCGAAAATCCCGCTAGATTCTGTATAAGCAGCTTCCTGCGATCGCTGTCTGAGGCTTGCGGGTCAGGCGTGTAGCGCTTGGAATGTAGCCCCGGCGCGCCATCCAGCGTATCCACTTCCAGCCCGGTATCGTCAGCGAGAGAGGCGATTTCACTGGCTTTCAGAAAGATTGCCGCTTTCAGACGAGCGTTTTCGGCATAGGTCCCGCCCGTTTCATCCACATCCAGATCCAGCCCAAGGTCATCTGGTGTGACAAGATCAATGGGCAGTTGTCTCAGAAGATCCGTTATTTCCGAAAGTTTCCCGCGGTTGTTGCTGGCGATCAGTAATTTTTTCATCAGGATCGTTAATTATTATGAATTTTATTAAAAAAACTTGACTTGGGTTACCCCGCATGCTATAATCTTCAAAACCCCACTAATTTTACTGGAATTATCGTGAATTCTAACCGGCGTCTGTTTCGAATTAACATTGGGTTTCTCATTAACCAACCAGTCGGCACGCTACGCGAAATTCCCATCGAAGCGAAAAGCATTTCCCTTGAAAAAGAATTCCCTGTTGAAGATCTGCGCGGGGTGATTTCTCTGGCGCGAACTCACAACGGCATCCGTTCCATTAATACGGTTCATGCTTTGGCAGAGGCCGAATGCGGCCGCTGTCTGGAGTCCTTCAAACAAACTCTTGATTGCGAGTTTGAAGAAAATTTCACTTTCGAAAACCGGCCGCTCTCGGAGGAAGAACTGATCATTCCCGAGGATGGCAACATTGATTTTGAACCGCTAATCCGTGAATACCTTGAACTTGAAATGCCGTATAACCCTGTCTGCCGTCCGGATTGTAAGGGATTGTGTGCGGTCTGCGGCCAGAATCTGAATGAGCAGGACTGCGGTCATCCCCACCCGGGCTTTAACGCCGCGGGTGGAAAATGGGATCGTAAACCAAAAGAACTATCCAAAAATTAGGGAGAAAAATCCTTGAAAGCAGCCGATCCGGAAAATCACCGTAATGACCCGATGTTGGATTTGCTTCTGGAAAAGGCCGATTTGCAGGGGCATCTGACCATGGATGATCTTGAGGAGGTCATTCCCGCCAGTGGTTCAGGCAGCGAGGCGCTGGAAGAGCTGGTCGGGATTCTGGCTGACCAGGGTGTGGATGTCGTCTATCCGGGAGAGGAAGAGGCAGACGAGCCGATAGAAGATTATTTGGATCCAGACGTGGATTCCGATACCGATATGGATCCTGGTGCTGCTTATACCCGCGTCCCCAGCGATGATACGGTCAGCCTGTACCTGCGCGAGATGTCGCAGGTGCCGCTGCTGAATATGGAGCAGGAAGTCTCGCTTGCCATGCGCTACGAGGCCGGCAAGGCAGCCAGGGCGCAGATCATTATCCAGGGCGGCGCCTGCACGCTGGATGAACGGCTTCAACTGGAGGCAATTGAAGAAGATGGGTTGCTTGCCAGAGAGCACCTGATTAAAGCCAACACCCGTTTGGTGGTCAGCGTTGCCAAGCGCTACAACAGCCGCGGCGTGCCTTTTCTCGATTTGATCCAGGAAGGCAACCTGGGATTGATGAAGGCGGTTGAAAAATATGACTATCGCCGCGGATTCAGGTTTTCAACCTACGCCACCTGGTGGATCCGCCAAACTATCACGCGCTCCATCGCCGACCAGGGCAGGACCATCCGTGTTCCGGTGCACATGGTGGACCGCATCCGGGTGATGTATAAATCCATCCATCAGCTGGAGCAGCAGCTGGGACGCGAACCTACCATTGAGGAGCTGTCCGAACTTATGGACACGCCCAAGCAGAAGGTGGAATGGATGATCAAGGTCTCCTGGCTGCCGCTTTCGCTGGAGACTCCGGTCAATGAAGAGGATGATGAGTCTGAATTGGGTGATTTTGTGGAAGACAGGGAAATCCCCACGCCCAGCCAGAGCGTTTATACCAAGCTGCTGAGCGAAAAAATCGAAGAGATCCTGGAATCACTGCCTTTCCGCGAGGCGCGCATCCTGCGGCTGCGCTTTGGGCTGGAAAATGGGCGCTTTTATACCCTGGAGGAAGTTGGCCGCAAGTTCGGCCTGACGCGCGAGCGCATCCGCCAGATCGAAACCAAGGCGTTGCGCCGGCTGCGCCATCCGCGCCGTTCAGGCCCGCTCAAGGAATACCTTTAATCTGCACCGCCCCACTTATTGACTCTGGCGAGGAACAAGGAGACATGTTTTCTGAGTTCCTCGTTCTTTTCGTACACCACCATGTGCCCGGCTTTTTCAATTAGCGAAACCGTTGGTCTCTCAAAGAAAAGGCTGGCGCGCAGCAGGCTTATCGGCGGAGAGATCAGGTCATTAGTACCGCCGATGAACAAAGCCGGGAATTGAAGCTTTGATGTCTGAATATTGAAACGGAACTTCGCGCCGATCGAAAAATCTGCCAGCAGAATTTCAGAATCGGCTTTACACATCGGCGCCAGAAGTGCCCTGCGCTCTGCCTGGGGAAAAGCGGGATGAAAGGCGGCTTGCTTGAAGATCTCGATCGAGTTGCGCTGGTCGGCCGGTTTCCGCAGTTTGCCCAGCAGGTCATCCGGCATTTTAAACCGGTCACCGCAGCTGATGGCGACCAATCCTGTAATCTGATCCGGATAAGCGCTGGCGTAACTGAGTGCCAGAGCACCGCCCAGGGAGTAGCCCACCAGTATGACATGGTAAAAATCCATTTCAGTCACAAATTGATGCAGTCTGCGCACCAGGCAGCCCATCGAGCGGCAGGCGGGTTGAAGCGAGTGCCCATGCCCGGGCAGGTCAAGCGCAAATATGCGCTGGCCGGGCAGGCGCCGCAGGTTGGCTGGCCAGCCCATCAGCGAACTGCCCGCACCGTGCAGCAGGATGACGGGAAAAACGAAATGCTCTGATTCCTCATGGTAATAACGGTAAAAAAGGTTGGCGCAGAAAGGCATCGGATTATTATTTCACATCTTGAGTGTATTATGTGATTTCTTTGGTCATGAACAGTCTGGATCGTTGAAATCCGCGCTTTTCATAGTACAGGCGCGTGCCAATCGCGGCGATGACAGCCAGCTTTTGGTAGCCGGCAGCTTTGGCAAGCGCTTCGGCTTTCTCCAGTAAAGTTGTACCCAGACCGCTGTGCTGGGCGGCACCGGTAAGATCTGCCCCGACTTCAAGCGACTGCCCGTAAATATGCACTTCGCGGATCAGGGCGGCGCCGGCGATCTCGGGTATCAATGTATAAAGCTGGTTTCTGGCGCTATTTCTTTTTTCTGAGCCGGCTTGTGCAGGAAGCGACAGGCGCAGGTATCCCGCCAGGCGATCCTCGCGTGTGGAAAAGCTGATGAAGTGTTCTTCCGCATCAGCCGGATGATACACAAGGTCTCCCATTTCCAGAGTTTTTACGTCGACCGCCTGTCCGCGTATCTCTCGGCAGCGCACACAACGGCAGTGATGGCCGCGCCTGGCAAGTTCAGCGTGCACATCCTGGCGCAGGCTCGAGCGCTTGCTGCCAGCGGCAATGTAATCTGCTGGGATGTCGCGCACTACGCGGTTGATGCGGGTATATTCAGGAATGGTTGGTTTGATATCCGCGATCAGCTGCACCAGTTCGTCCGTCGTATAGGGCTGGTATTCTCCTTTTTCCCAGATAGCATAAAGTGGTGCCTCCTTAACCAGCTGTGTTGGGTAGATCTTGAGCTCATCCGGGCAGAATCCACCCGACCACATACGGGTGAAATCCAGCCGGTCAGATTGCGGAGTGGCGCCCAGCAGGTTGGGCATCCAGTGCAGCACGAGCTTGAATCCGGCGGCACGCAGAAGCGCGGTGGCATTCAGCGTATCCTCCACTGCATGGCCGCGGCAATTACGCAGCAGAATGCTGTCATCAAAGCTCTGCGCGCCCATCTGTACCTTGGTCACACCCAGCCGGCGCATTTCAGCGATCTCGGCAGGCGTCACCATATCCGGCCGGGTCTCGACCACCAGGCCTACGTTGCGGCAGTGCGCGCTTTCATTAAAAACCTGTGCTTCTTCCAGTGTTGCGCTATCCATGCCGTTCATGGCGTCAAAACAACGTTTGACGAACCAGTTGCGATAATCCGCCGGATAGGCCGACCAGGAACCGCCCAGAATCAGCAGCTCGATCTTGTCGGTTGGATGCCCTGTAGCTGTATAAGACTCAATGCGCGAGCTGACCTGCAGGTAGGGATCAAAATGGTTCTGCCAGGCGCGGGCGGCGCCGGGTTCTTCTTTCAAGTAGGATTTCGGCAGCTCACGGTCATCCGGGCAGAACAGGCACTTGCCCGGGCAGGCGTGCGGTTCGGTAAGCACCGTCACTGTGGATACACCTGAAAGCGAACGGGTAGGTTTCATGCGGATGCGCGCCAGCAGCTCGGGATCTTCAGCGCTTATCCCGTCACGCACCCACTGCCGGTAAACGCTCACCAGTGTGTGCTTGGACACATAACCGCCGTGTGACAGCGGGTAGGAGCGGATGGTGGCAAGCGTAGGTTCACCCGCGCGGATCTTCGCCAGGATGATCCCGGCCAGTTCAAGCTGTTCATCAGTTTGCCGGCGCAGGTTATGCCAGCGCTTCATTCGATTTTCCATAAGGATAATAATACCCGGGTGTCTGGTTCGAAAGCTATAATCAACACAAATGCAACCGGAAACGATCGCCAGACTGCATCTTATCAATCAGGAATTCTATCAGACCTTCGCGCGTTCCTTCGCGTCTACGCGCCGGCGTATTCAGCCCGGCATCAGAAAGATTTTACGTGACATCCCTGCGCAAGGCAGCTGGCTGGATATCGGCTGCGGCAGTGGAGCACTGGCTGTAGAATGGGCGCGGCAGCGGCGGACCGGATTGTACCAGGGGATCGACTTCAGCTGCGGCCTTATTGCTGAAGCGGAAAAAGAGATGCGGACGGTGCCGGTGTCTGCTGGCCTGGAAGTCAAATGGTCTGTGGCTGATCTGATGAGTGCTGATTGGGATATTCCCTTTAAAGATTCTCACTGGGATGGCGCCCTGTGCTTTGCGGTGCTGCACCATATCCCGGGTGTTGAACGGCGCCAAAAGATCTGCGCTTCCATCGGCGGACTGCTCAGTGAACAGGGAAGGCTTCATTTATCCGTCTGGCAGGTGCAAAACAGCCCGCGCCTGATGCAGCGCATCCTGCCCTGGAGTCGGGTGGGGTTGAACGATGCTGACCTGGACGCGGGGGATGTTTTGATCGACTGGCGTGCGGCAACAGAAGGCGAGTGCCATGCGCGAGGCCTCAGATATGTACATATTTTTTCTGAAAATGAACTGAGTGCCCTGGCTGAGAGTTCGGGATTTGGCATCACAGAAAGCTTTTATTCTGATGGGAAAGAAGGTGATCTTGGTCTTTACCAGAGTTGGCAGAAAAATATTAATTAAAAATTAACACATACGGAACAAGAATATGCCATAATATAGAAAAATTAGGAGAGAGAAATGGCAAGTAATCAAATCGACCTGTCCTCCCTTTTTGGGCAGGTAACAAAATCATTAAAAAAGAGTCAAACCAGCTTGAATCAGGCAGATACTTATAATCATGATCATGGCGACCACATGGTCGAGATCTTTGATGTAATTACCCAGGCGATGAAAGAAAGAAAGAATGCCGAACCGGCGGATCAGCTGGAGTATGCGGCGCAGATCCTGCGTAAAAAGACCACCAGCGGTTCAGGCACAGTGTATGCCAATGGGCTGGAACAGGCAGCCAAGCAGGTGCTGGGCAAAGAACTGAATCTCGGCACCATCCTGTCAATTATTCAGACGCTGATGGGCTCCAGCCAACCCTCCGGGCAGGCAGGAAATAGCGATTTGCTTGGATCCCTCTTGGGGCAGGTACTGGGCGGCACGAGGAGCTCAGGTTCTGGCAGCAGGTCCACCCAATCAGCGGGCGGTGATGTGCTTGGTTCCTTATTAGGTGCGCTGGTGGGTGGCTCAGGCAGCAGTTCAAGCCAGTCAGCGGGCGGTAATGTGCTGGGCGACCTGATGGGTGCGCTGACAGGCGGCAGCAGCCAGGCTGGCACCAAACGCAGTGGTTCAGACCAGGGATTAGGCCTGGATGATTTGCTCGGCGCGGGCATGGGCTATATGTCTGCCAAGCAGAGCGGAAAATCAGACCTTGAAGCCATCACAGGCGCGTTGTTGAATGGCAGCACCATGGCGCAGACGCCTCACCGCGCGCAATCCGGCGAAGTGGTTACCAACGCGCTTTTGGGCGCGCTGTCAAAAATGATGAAGTAGTAAATTTGGCAAGTTCCACCCACCCGCTGAATGGCGGGTGGGTGCTTTTAAGTCCCTTTCGCCTGCACCTTCAGATTAACAGTAAGAGAATGTCATGCTGAGATCGCAGGGCGAGGTATCGGCTTATTGCCAGCAGATGGACAAATAAGTTAAGGATAGTCTGCCTGTGGCTAAGCTCTCAGGGTGACAAACTTGGCACACTATAACGAAGTTTGTCATGCTGAACAAAATGAAGCATCAGCCAATTGTCAACTAAACGCCTGTCAAGCTGAGCGCAGCGAGTGCGGTGCCTACCTGCAGGGCTTGCCCTAAGCGGAGCCGCAAGGTAAGCTTCAGCCAATTGTCAATGGAACGATGGTTAACTCACTGAAAGACTGCCGGCGACTGCACCCAGATCTGTATTGCTCTGTACGCAGTGAATGCGAAGCTTGACCGCGCTTTCAGAATGTGTTGGATTAATTGACAGATCCTTCAGTCGCTACGCTCCTTCAGGATGATAACTTGGCTGTTATATTAAAAGGATTAAAGAGCCTGCTTTTGAAATCAAGGCTCCCGGTCTGCTCCCTTCGGATCACAAACAAGCTGCGATTATGCCGTTTATAATTGCACAAACAATCCCAAATAAAGGATCCCGCGAAACCATGGACTTTATCTTAATTTCTGCAGCTTTACTCGTCTTTCTGCTTGCCTGGATGCTGTTGCGAACTTTAAAGCTGCAGCGCCCGCCTGACCAGGTTGAATCCGCGCCGAAGGCGCCCATCGATGCCAGCCTGGCCTCAAAACACCTGTCGCAGGCCATTCAATTCAGGACTATTTCGCAGCTGGAAATGAGCGCTGCGGACAATAAACCCTTTCTTGACCTGCACGCCTGGATCGCACAAGCCTACCCGCTAGTCACTGAAAAACTGACCCGCACGGTCATTAATGATCACAGCCTGCTGTACAGGTGGGCGGGATCTGACAGCCGCCTGAAGCCGGTACTGTTTAACGCGCACATGGATGTGGTACCGGTTGACGAAGCCACACGTCCGGAGTGGAAAACCGATCCTTTCGGCGGAGAGGTGCGTGACGGGTTTGTATGGGGGCGCGGGGCTCTGGATATGAAGGGTATTCTGGTCGGCCTGCTGGAATCAGTCGAGGCGCTATTAAGAGAAAATTATCAACCCAAACGCACCATCTACCTCGCATTCGGGCATGATGAGGAGATCCTGGGCTTTAAAGGTTCGCTCAAGATCATGGAGCACCTTAAAGCCAAAAGCGTCACTCTGGCTGCCATTCTGGATGAAGGCGGGATCATGTCGCTGGGGGCGCTGCCGGTTTCCAATATTCCCATCGCTTTCATCGGAACCGCGGAAAAAGGCTTTCTGACCATGCAGCTGTCAGCTGAAGGCCAACCCGGGCATTCCTCGCGCCCGCCGCGCCAGACGGCCATCGGCATTGTTGCGCGCGCCATAGCGCTGATGGATGATAATCCCATGCCGTCAAGCCTGGACCACTGCCTGGCAACTCTGAAAAGCATAGCCTACCTGCTGCCTTTTGGACTGCAGTTTGTTTTGGCTAACGAGTGGCTCTTGAAGGGCTGGCTGGTCAGAAAACTCAAGGCAAATCCAGAGACAGCGGCATTGCTGCATACGACCAACGCAACCACCATGATCGCGGGCGGTATCAAGGATAACGTGCTGCCTTCTACCGCAACTGCCAAGGTCAATCTGCGCCTGATACCGGGCGACACAATCGAAAGCGCTTTGGCACATTTCCGCAAAGTAGTCGATGACCCGCGCCTGAAAATGGAAGTTGATCCACAGACCGGCGGCTGGGAAGCGTCAACCATCGCCTCAACCGATACGCCCGCGTTCCGCACCTTGGATCTTGTAGTGCGGCAAACATTCAACAACCTTCCGACGGCTCCATTCACTTTTCTGGCTGCCACCGATTCACGCCATTACCAGCCGATCTGCGCGAATATCTTCAAGTTCTCACCCTATTTTGTCAAGCCGGAGGAACACAAAGGTATTCATGGCGTCAACGAACGCGTCAGCCAGGAGACGTTGGCGGGCATGGCTGCTTTTTACTACCGGTTGATGCAGGTGTGGGGGGATGCGGAATTTTAAGGACTAGGCTTTTTCAAGCTCGATGCGCCTGACAAAGCTATCCAGGCCGCCGAAGCGGTATTTGTAATCCTCATCGCCGCGCATGAAATCAAAGGATTTTTTCTTGTTTTCGATCGCATTCTGGATGAGGAAGCCGAGCAGCACCCAGCCGGGCGAATACTGGCTGAACTGGAAATCAAAACCTGAATTGTAGACCAGGATATGCCCGTTATAGTCAAAACACAGATAGCCTGCCGCTTTGACGCCTTCGATGGTCAAAAATGAAAGCTGCAGATAATCCGCCTCAAAAGCCCAGCGAATGATAGCACGCATCTGTTCGCGCATTGGTGTGGTCAGGAATTTATCCTTGTCCGCATCCAGCACCATCAGGTTGAAGAAGGCTTCAATTTCAGCATCCAGACTGGCAGCATCATCCGCAAAATACCATTTCACCTCGGCGCTTTCTTCAGCTCGCCGCAGTTTACGGCGGATCTCGTGGCGCTGTTTTTTGTCGATGCCCGCCAGATAGGTATCCCAGTCAGCTGCCAGCGGGATAGCTGGCGTGTGATAGGCATTCTCGCTCTTCACTGTCCAGCCGGTTTCCGGCGCGATCTTTTCGACCAGCTTGTTGGTTGGCGATTTGTCAGGAATATTGACCAGGGACAGGCTTACTGCAGGATCCCCCTGCCAGCTGGCCGAATACTCCAGAACGGAGCGAATAAAGGGCTCGGCATCGGCGGGGCGTACGATCAGGTCCAGGTAATCCGAGATCTCGATGCTGCCCAATAAGAAGATTCTTTCGCGACCGTTCTCTTTGACGCTGAAAAATGGCGCGATGCCTTTAAGTTCGCCTTTTTCCCAACCGCTCAGAATGCGAAGCTGTGCTTCCTGCGGCCATTCGCCGCCGCCCTTGAATTCCCACCAGCGGCTAAGGTAGCCGTAACGTAAAAACGGGACGTCTGTTACGCTGTGCGATAGCAACTCGTCCCATCGGGTGTCTCCAATTTCGGAAAGATCCTGATGAAGTTGTATTTCCATGATGGCTCTGCAGGATTATACCCGCTGAAATAACCATCAAAAATTTCAAATTCTTTTCCTCTTTTTAGTAAATGTTGAGTCCGCACCCCTGCGCGCCGCAACTGAGGAATCTGAGTATAAAAAAATCCTTCGGTTCCGCTCAGGGCAGGCCTTGCGGGAAGGCTGTACACTCGCTGTATTCAGCATAACAGGCAAAAATTGTATTCCCCGCTTTTTCTGTCATGGTTGTTCTGATCCCTCAGGACGGAACACCTCGATTGTTTTCCTTTTTGCGCGCCAATCCTTGATCGCGAAGGGCAGGTAGAGCAGCAGGAACATAACGATGCCCAGCGCTTCTATATAAAGGATATACACCGGCCATTCCGGCAGCGCGTCCAGCACGGTCGGGCCGGCTGGCTTGCGTGCCACATACAGGTAATTGGAACCGATCAGCTGGTTGATGCCGAACACAACCGCCATGTAAAGGTTGGCGGTCAATGCGACGCGCAGCACTGATCTCCAGGTGGGGCGCATACCTTCCACGGTGGTCATGAAGATCGCCGCGGTGACCAGCAGTCCATGCGAGATGTAGGTCTGAAAAAAGCGGAAGTGCGGAAAGCCGTAAATGCCGATATTGGGCGTCAGCAGCGCCTGCAGCGCACCGCCAATGCCCATCAGGTAGGCGAATTCATAAATGCGGTAATCCTTGCGGATCAGCATCCATCCAGCCAGCCAGATCAATATTGAACAGGCATGCAGGGGCAGGTGCTCCTGGATGCTCCAGGTGCCGTAAGCGATATTCCACAGGTGCCAGCTGGCTTCGTTCAGCCACAGGATGATAGCCATTGTCACGCGTACCCTGCGACGCACTGCCTCGTCTTTCTTGCGGTAGCGCAGCAGGAAAATATTCAACAGGAAGATTGCCAGCAGCGCGCCGATGTGCGCTGCGTCAAAAAAAGCGAAAGGTTTGCCGGTGTAGTTGGTGCCGAAGAATGAGTCCATTGTGAAATTTTCGTTTATTTTTGCTATTATTTTAACAATTTAATTTATTACACCAGGAATTATTTTTGTTTCATTAATGAATTTTATTACTTCGCTGTCGGTTGTCATCAATCTTGATTTAAGGACATATGCTGATGCCAAGACTAACTTATCGTGTAGGTCATGACCTTCAAGACGCCCACGAATAATCTGAAGTGATTCAAGAACTTCACAATCAATTTGCCTAATCTCAATGTTTGGAGAATTTGTTATTGGCACAAAAACCTCATAATAGAATTTTCTAGATAATTCTTCAATTTTCAACCATTTTTCAAATATTTCTATAAAAACCACTGATGGGATGCTAATTTTTATATCTTTTGGGAACGGACTAAGAGCAGTATCAATAATATTTTTGCATCTTCTACTAATTAGACATGATGCATTAAATACATTTTTATAATAGGCGATGAGGCAATTTGTATCAATAACGAATAACACGTTCATACTCATGATCAAGAAAGTTATCATACAAATTATTTAAGTCGTCCTCCAAAGTTAAATCTCCATCTCTTAAGACTGTAATAAAATAATTTACGAAAGAAGAACTAATTTCATCATATTGAAAATAGAATTTGTTTTCAAAAGCATAGAAAGCAGAAAGGATTTGTTCAATTTCATAACCCAGACAAATCTTCTCCTCAACAATCTTAGCCAAAGTATAAGTTAAAGCCCGAAGAGGAACCGTGTAATTAATCGCATTTTCAAAAAGTTCGTCAACCCTTAGATTACTAATTTGCTTTTTATAAACGATTTTTTCTAATAAATAGGATAATTCTTCTTTATTTAAACAACAATTCATAAATTTTCAATCCCCTTTTGATTTTTCAATTAGGTCAATGCTGCTTGTTGAGTCAATAGGTGGATTCTTTTCAAACTGGTCATCGTGATAATTTTCCAAAAAGGATTTCATAAATTCTTCATCAATAATGGTGATTTCTGGTTCACTCGCTGCCTTCATCAATAATTCATACGCCATTTTTAATATTTTTGCAGCATTATATTCAACCAATTCACCCATTTTATTGACAACGTCATCAGTAAATGGAAGTAATGTTTCCTTTTCTTCAGGTTTAATTCGATAAGCAGACAAATATTTTTTCATTAATAGCGAAACGTGGTCTTTATTAAGCTTTTCGAAAGTAATTGCATTAGAAAAACTTAATTGGGAAATTGGTGCTCGATTTTCTAATCCAGATGAAGTCCAAGCGTCAAGGATTAATCTAGGTACACCCGCATGAAGAACAAGAAACAAATTTATAAAACCAACTTTTGCATTAGTATAGATTCCGTCAAAAATACATGTCCGGAGTTCAACAGCAAAATCCCTTTTTTGTCTTGCACTTTGGAAATCTGGTATCCTTTCAAAATCATCAACAAAAAAATAAGCGCCATTAAAATCTGATGCTAAAAATATTTTTATTAGATCATCAAAAATAAAGTCTATCTTATCTTTTGGTTTTTTCAATTCATTGAGGTAATACAATTCAAAGTCTTCTTGTTTTAAGATTTTTGTCAAAAAAGTATTTCTGTTATTAAATATCGGAAAGTTTTGTGGAAGTGTTTGAAGATAATTATTTTTAAGGATTTCATTGTCAATTTGGGAAAGCGATAATTGGTTTTTTTCAAACCATGCCTCATTATTTAATAAATCAACTAATTCATTTTCTTCAATTTGATAATAATCAAATTGTGGATTTATTGATTTTATTGCTTTCAATCTTAGGATAGCTAAGCAAGTATTTATTATTCCGGCGTTTAATATAGCCTTAAATAATGAATCAACAAAACTAATAAATGTTTTTGTTCTACCTCCCGAATCAGGTGAAATATAAATTGCAAAGCATTTATTTTTGCCCTTCGAAATATCTAGTGCAAAATTCTTATTAATAATCTGAATAAGATTAATTAAAAAGGCTGACTTTCCATTACCTCTGCCAATATAAGACCGATCAATGATGTACCCCATCCTTAAATGATTCGGATTGCTTTGAGGTTGAGTTAGAAATCTTTCGGATATTATGTCAAATTCTTTTGTGCGAATTTGCATCTCGAAAATTTCCCCATTATTCCTTTTGTCTGTGGATTCTTTATTAACTGATGGTACTGATGGAAATGGATTATCTGTTAAATTAAACCTCTCGAAAAAACTTGGTTGAGTAATATCCAACAAATCTTCGGGTTTGTCAAAAAGTCTTCCCATCGTTTCCTCCTATGCAACATCAATTGCAATAATATTTCTAAATTTCCCATTCACAAGCACTGGTTCCCTTTTCAGGTATGTTGCTTTTGTCTCCTCAGGCAGTCTATCTACTTCTAAAGAAATTTTTATTTTATGTCCCCCTCTAAGATTATCTTTATAAACGGAATCTAAAATGTTTTGAAAAATAAAACCAGAAATACGTAATTTAAAACATACTATTTCCTTAAGTGCAGACAAGTTTATAAAATAACTTCTATAAGATCTTCTCAATAGATAATAAGCATTTATCATTTCATCGATAAAAAGTTCTTGGTTTTTTTCGTTGCCTATTTCAGGTCTATGAATAAATAATGACTTCCCATCAGGGTAATCATTTATTTTAAGGAAATCCGATGAATTTGTTGATGCGCTTATGACTGAAGTGGGAAAGACAACTTTCCCATTAAAAAAAGGGTAGAACTCAGTTGCATGGATTATCCCAATCTGTCGGGCTCTATAAGTCCATATTTCAAAGGAGCTTAACGAAAACTCAAAATGATAAATCTCTTTTAAAAAATATTTTAACCAATAATCCCTAAATCTTAATATGATTGCATTATATTTATTCGGATCAAAAATACTATTATGATCCTTAGAAATTAATTTATCATTTATTAACAAATCAATCAATTTCAGATTCTCCGATGACAAGTTCTTTTCCTCACTTAAGAAATCCGAAATATCTTTTTCGATTTTATTTTTTAATTCATTTGAATAAAAGACAATATCTTCAGTTGTTTTTATACCTGATCGTTCCAATCCTAGCTGTAATGGAGAATATACAGGAAATATGAATAATCCATTTTTTAATCTATTTTCCTTATACATTAATTCAATTAATGAACGAAATGCATTATATTTACTTTCCATTAATTGGCATAATTCATAAGCAAAATCCTCGAATGAATTTTCATAGATATCAATAATATTTTTACCTTTTGAAAGTAAAAAAATATTTTCATTTTCTTCTTTAACAAGCCCATATTCTATTGATTCTTCGAGGACTTTTCTGAATGTGTATCTATATTTGACAATTTGGTTTTTTGATAATTTTTCCGGTTCAATAGTTATCTTCTTATACTTCGATTCACCTAATTGATATTCATATTTCAATGCTTTAAAATGTTCAAAAATTTGATCTTTATCAGATGATCTTTCAATACTCTTCAATAAAACAAAAAAATACTCGAGTAAATAGAATTTGCGAACAGATGAAATAGGTTTATACATATTTCAATTATATAGAACTTTGTTATTTCTTTTCTTTTCCTAACCCAGATGGTTCATAGAACTTCTGCCCCACCACCTCATCCGGCAGGTATTGCTGTGCGACCCAATGCCCCGGAAAGCTGTGCGGGTACTGGTAGCCCTGTCCGTGCCCGAGGCCTTTGGCATCGCGGCTGGCATCCATCAGGTGCAGCGGAACGGGTTTGGCACCCTGTTCCTCGATCAGCTGGGCGGCTTTAAAGTACGCGCCGGCCGAGTTGGACTTGGGCGCAGTGGCGCAGTAGAGGGTCGCTT
>CAZBNE010000014.1:31630-35266 GCA_964493155.1 uncultured Pelolinea sp. | reverse complement strand
TGTCATAAAAGAAAATGACATTTATTGACAAGAATAAGGATATATGGCATAATCCGTACAATTAACTGTTAATAAATTATTAATAATTGTCTTACCTTAACATCAAAAATTTGTATCACCAAATAATGCAGCGGGAATCAAAATTTAAAGAAAGCTTATAAAACGGAGATTTTTTCAAATTCTGTCAATAATTTGAATAACTATAAAAAAAGTGTAAATGGAGGTGATGCCTGGGAGATGAGGAAAGATAGATAACGAGATTTTTAAGTATGAAAAAAAATTAAAATCAACCTCAAAGGAGTTGAGAAGATGAAAAAGAAAGTTTTTTTGTCACTGGTAATACTATTCACCCTGGCGTTATCCTCCTGCGCGCCAGCAGCGGTTCCCGCTGAAGAAGCGCCAGTTGCTGAAGCTCCCGCTGAAGAAGCGCCAGCTGCTGAAGCTCCCGCTACTGCAGGCGAACCGGCAGTTTGTGCCACAGATGATTATGGCTGCGCGAAAATTGAACCCGGACAGACCATCAAAGTTGGTATGGGATCGCCCATGACTGGTGGTGATTCCGCTTTCGGGATTGATGCGGAAAACTCTGGTAAGATCGCTGTCGCAGACTTTGGAGAATTTAACGGCTTTCAGTTTGAACTGATTGCCGAGGATGATGGCGGTACAGCCGAGGGCGGCGCAGCGGTTGCAAACAAGTTTGTTGCCGACCCAACTGTAGTTGGCGTAGCCGGTCATTTGTTCTCCGGCGCAACATTCGCAGCTGCCCCGATTTATGAGGCAGCAGGCGTTGTGATGCTTTCTCCCTCAGCCACCAACCCTGATTTGACCAAGCAGGGTTTCCGCGTTTTCAACCGCGTTCCATTTACAGATGCCTTACAGGGTAAAGCTGCAGCGGAGTATATGTTCAACGTGCTTGGTTTCACCAAAGTAGCTTTTCTACATGATAGTCAGGACTATGGTAAAGGTTTGGCTGAGATCGCGGCTGCTAGTTTTGAAGAATTGGGCGGTGAAGTAGTTGAATTACTGGGTGTTGTAACCAAAGAAGCGGATTACAGCCCTGTATTAACCACCATTGCAGCTAAGAGCCCCGATGCCATTTACTTTGGTGGCTACACTCAGGATGGTGGTGTCATCACCAACAACATGAAAACCACCGGCCTCGAGAAAGCGGCATTTTTTGGATGTGATGGCACATTTGGCACGGACTACGTGAACCGCACCGGTGAGAACGGTGAGGGTTCCTACCATGCAACCCCACGCACTCCCCCCGCAACGCCTGAGAAAGATGCATTTGATGCAGCTTATGAAGCAGCTTATGGCATCAAACCTGCTGAACTATCCCCCTTCACTTGGAACAGTTACGACTGCACAACGGCTATTATGCAAATGGTGACAACAGTAGCTGTGTTGGGTGATGATGGCGCGCTTTATATTCCACGTGGTGCCCTGGTTGATGGTATCCGCAATCTGACCAATTGGACTGGTATCAGCGGAACTTACACCTGCGCACCGGTTGGTGACTGCAACATTGAAGGTCCACAGTTCTGGAGAGTTGAGAACGGCGAATTTGTCGCAGTAAATTAATACACCTAATCATACTAACGCAGGGAAAGGTAGCATTCAAACCTTTCCCTGCATGTTAGTATTATTTCACCTGGAAAATGTTAGGAGTACCTTATGCAGGATAATATAAATTCGATTCCTCATATCAAGAGAAGAAATTATTTCAACATTATTCGTTTGATACTCGGCATTCTGGTGGTGTTTTATGTTGTATGGCGACTATATACCGTACTGATGGTTCAGCAGCAGTACACACCAGATATTTGGATCCGCTTATTGATTGCCGGTCTTATCATTGGTAGTGTTTATTCATTGGTTGCCATTGGCTATACATTAGTATATGGGATTTTATTCATGATCAATTTCGCTCACGGCGAGGTGATGATGATTGGAATGTTTGCGGGTTATTTTGTGCTGGAAGCGACCAAGAACATCCAGGTGACGTCTGATCAAAATTTTTCCAACGCCTATCCAGCTATCACCGTAGTGCTGACATTTTTAATAGGAATGGCGGTTGCTTCTGCTTCCGGGTATTTTCTCGAAAAAATTGCTTACCGGCCATTAAGACAAGCCCCGCGCCTGATTCCCCTTATTAGCGCCATCGGTGCCTCCATTTTTCTGCAGAACGCCGCTCAGTTGCTGTTCAGCCCACAGGTGCGGGATTATGCCAACCCAAGCGTCATCAACCGAGGTAATGGTTGGCCGATTGTTATTTCTGGCGCCAACATTACCCTTTCCTATACAGGAGTGCTGACCTTTGGGATGTCTATTCTACTGATGATCGGATTATTCTGGTTAGTTAGAAAGACGAAATTGGGTAAGGCCATGCGGGCGGTCGCTCTGGATAAAAAAACTGCAGCGCTCATGGGCATTGATGTAGATGCCATAATCAGCCGCACCTTCATCATTAGCGGCGCGCTGGCTGGTGCGGCTGGGGTCATGTGGGGGTTTCACAACGGGATTACATATTTTTATGTAGGCTTTCTACCAGGTATTAAAGCATTCACATCAGCTGTGCTTGGAGGCATTGGTAATATCCCGGGTGCTATGCTGGGAGGTATGTTCCTGGGACTCATTGAATCTCTCGCGCCAACAGCTCTGGATATCAGCTATCAACTCAAGGACGTAATTGCCTTCGTCATTCTGATTGTGATCCTGATCTTCAGACCATCTGGCATACTGGGTGAAGTCCTTTCAGAGGAGAAAGTATGAACAAACATCTTTTTCGCGAGAGCCGCCAGAAAGGTGTCACTTTCGGAATTGTGTTGATCTTTCTGGTATTAATCAATTTTCACATCATGGCAGCATCCATGCTCAGTAAAATAATGGGGACCAACGTACTGCGAGGAGCTATACCCGAAGTGCGTTTTTTGACCTATTTCCTAATGCTCTTTGGTATCTGGGTTGGTTGGTCTGCTGTCAATAAAACTGAAAAGATATCTACCAAAGTGCTGCAGGGATTGGTGGCGGGTATAACGATAAGTATTGTGGTTGCGCTATTCGATTTAATACTGATTTATCTACTGCAAACCAAAACCGATATGCGCCGCTATCTTTCGAACCTAGGATTTGATAATATAAATTTTTTCCTGCAGGGCTTAGGTGCGAATGGCATCCTGGTTCACATAGGTATGTTTATTCTGGCAGGTGTGCTTGGTAGTGTGCTGGCTGTTATTTTCCAATCTAGGTCGGTAGCTAACGGAGTACAGTCCATTAAAACATCATTCGTGAATATTAATAATAGAATTTCGGAACATTTACCTGACCAGGTCAAGAAATATGGAAAGTATCTTCTTTATCTTATACTGTTGATCTTATTGTTCATGTTACCATCTCGCTGGGGGTCATATTACAATTTTGTTTTTGGTTTGGTAGGATTGTATGTAATCGCAGGTATCGGGCTGAATATCATGCTTGGGTTATCCGGACAATTTATGATTGGTCTTGCTGCATTCTTCGCCATGGGCGCCTACAGTGTTGCCTTACTGAATGCCCCTCAACCACACGGATTGATGTGGGGTTTCTGGCCCGCTCTGCTGGTTGGTATGTTGGCAGCAATGATTGTTGCGATAT
>CAZBNE010000014.1:0-31620 GCA_964493155.1 uncultured Pelolinea sp. | reverse complement strand
GGGTCTGCCAACCGCGCGTTTGAGAGGCGATTACTTGGGTATTGTCACATTGGGTTTTGGGGAGATTATTCGGCTTCTTTTGCAGAGTGACGTGTTTTCCGACCTCACAGGTGGGCCGCGCGGAGTTCAAAATATCCAATCCCCGACCTTTTTGGGAAAGCCTTTCAATGATGTAACCTATATGTACCTAATCATCATTTGCATGGCTATATCCATCTTTTTATATTACCGTCTTGAAAGATCTAGGACAGGTAGGGCTTGGTTAGCTATTAAAGAGGATCTGATCGTTGCGCAAGCGACGGGAGTGAATATCCAGAAATATAGACTATTAGCATTGTGTATCGGTGCCGCTTTTGCTGGATTAGCAGGTGGGATCTTTGCGGCTCGCAACGCATTTACAGGACCCAACGACCATACTTTTACGGTTTCTATTAATCTTCTTAGTCTGATTATCGTGGGCGGAATGAACAGTATCCCCGGCATTCTTTTAGGCGCATTCACCCTTAAAGGATTGCCGGAAATACTACGCGAGATAGAGAATTACCGGCTGCTGGTGTTTGGAGCTCTGCTGGTGGTGATGATGCTGGTTCGCCCAGAGGGTTTATGGCCTGCTTCGCGACCGAACTTAGAAAAGGAGGCTAAAGAAAGATTGAAAAAAGATAATGAAAAGCCCAAGCAAGGAGATCAAGATGCCTGACCCCATCATTGAAACCAAGCGGGTCTGTAAATTTTTTGGTGGTCTCACAGCTGTTAATCAGGTTGACCTGCGGGTACCCGAAAAAAATATTTTTAGCATTATTGGACCAAATGGTGCTGGAAAAACAACTCTTTTCAATTGCATTTCTGGATTCTACAATCCTGAAAAAGGAGAGATTCTTTACTATGGTCAACCTATCCATGGGATGCCAACAGATGTTATTGCGAGCGTAGGCATTTCGCGAACCTATCAGAATATTCGCTTATTTGGCAACCTGACTGCTCTGGAAAATGTTCTAATTGGCTTTCATAATAAATACAAGAATAACTGGTTAGATGCCTTGATTCATACACCGCGCTTTATTCGTGAGGATGCGGATTCATTAAATGAGGCACTTGAACTGCTGGATTTTGTTGGCTTGACAGGGTTTGGTGATTATTTGGCTTCAAATCTTCCTTATGGCTTGCAGCGTCGGCTTGAAATTGCTCGGGCTCTGGCAAATAAACCCAGGCTTCTTCTGTTGGATGAACCCACTGCTGGCATGAATATTCATGAGACAACTGATTTAACCCATTTCATTAAACAGTTAAGAGATGAATTGGATATCTCCATTATCTTGATTGAACACGACATGAAGGTCGTTATGGATATCTCAGATCGCATAAGTGTTTTGGACTACGGCTCCAAGATTGCCGAGGGTAATCCTGAAGAAATCCAGTCCAACCCACGTGTCATCGAAGCTTATCTAGGCCCGGGAGGAGCAGCACTTGCTGAAAAATACAGAAAACAAAGGCGAAAAACCCATGCTTAAAGTTGACAACCTTAATGTTTATTATGGTGCCATCCATGCCCTAAAGGGCGTCAGCTTTGATTTGCAGGAAGGTGAAATTGTCACATTGATTGGAGCCAATGGTGCAGGAAAATCTACATTGCTCAACACCATTTCAGGTATATTGCATGCCAAAGTTGGAAATGTTGAGTATCTCGGGGAGGATATTTCAAATGCGCCACCTCAGTTTATTGTCCAGAAAGGAATTGTGCAGGTCCCTGAAGGCCGGAAGATATTTGCCAAAATGACGGTCATGGAAAATCTGGAAATGGGCGCTTATACACTCGATGACCGCCAGCAGATCCAAGAGAATATGGAGGCCATGTTTGAACGGTTTCCTGTGTTGTGTACACGGTCACAACAACTTGGCGGTACTTTATCGGGTGGGGAGCAGCAAATGCTTGCCATTGCGCGTGGTTTGATGGCTAATCCAAAACTACTGCTTCTGGACGAACCATCAATGGGTCTTGCCCCTGTGCTTGTTGAACAGATTTTTGACATAATTCGCGATATCAACGATCGGGGCACCAGCGTGCTGCTGGTTGAGCAGAATGCGCAGATGGCGCTCTGCATTGCCGACCGGGCTTATGTGCTGGAAACCGGGAAAATAGTTCTACAAGGTGATGCCGATGAAGTGATTTCCAATCCTATGGTGATTGATGCTTACCTGGGTGGTCATCAAGCATAATGTGTAGTTGTTTTATTCACAAGGAGCTGGAATATAAATTCAATAGACCAGCTTCTTTTTTTTAATAACAAAATAATTACATGTACAAAACAAGTTCCTAACTTGGGATGAGTAAAATATCAGCATGGAAAAACCATGGGTTTTATTCTTATGCACCGGCAATTCGGCTCGAAGCCAAATGGCTGAGGCATTATTAAAGAAATATGCCAAGTGCTATTTTTAAAGTATTCAGCGTCGGATTGGAGCCAAAAGCGATCAATCCAAGACGCTCCTGTGCTGGCCCAGGCGGATGTGGGCATCGCCATGGGGGCAACCGAAAGCGATATCGCGATTGAAGCAGCCCATATTGCTTGCTGCGTGAGGATTGGATGCTTGTGCCGAAAGCAATTGAAATTGCCCGCCGCACAATGAGAGTTGTAAAATCCAATATCCTGTTTACTGCGATCTACAACATGGCGGGTTTATCATTGGCGGCGTTTGGTATTTTGCCACCAGTTTTGTCGGCGGACTTGCAGTCCCTGCCTGATGTAGGCATCCTGGCTAATTCGGCTTGGCTTATCCACATTAATTTCCTTCAAAATCTTTTTCAAACATATGGGGAATTCATGATTAAAATCAATCCGTGAAAAGTTTTATTTTTTTGGATCACGTCTCCTTTGCTTATCAGGAAAACAAAAATCCAACTTCGTTCATATTGAATAATATATGCCTCATGATCCATGAGGGTGAGTTTGTTGCGCTTATCGGCCGTAATGGTTCGGGTAAGAGCACTCTTGCAAGACTGCTCAATGGATTAATTATTCCGGATCAGGGCAGAGTGTTAATTGAAGGTCTGGATACCCGAGAAAGTGCAAATCACCCTGCGGTCCGGAGAAGTATTGGCATGGTCTTTCAACGGCCGCAGGATCAGATCGTGGCAACCACCGTTTCAGAAGATATTGCCTTTGGCCCTGGCAATCTGGGTTTGCCTGCCAATGAGATTTGTCGGCGGGTGAACGATGCGATGGAAGCAACAGGATTGAAAGGATATAACGAACGACCTTCACATCTTTTGTCTGCCGGAGAAACGCAGCGAGTGGCTTTGGCGGGTGTGCTGGCGATGCGTCCAAAATGTATTATTTTCGACGAGACGACGGCGATGCTGGATCCATCCGGCAGAGATATGGTGATGAAGCAGGCGAAGGAACTGAACAATCAAGGGATCACAATTCTGTTTATTACCCATTTAATGGAGGAAGCAGCTCAAGCAAGCCGTGTTCTGGTTCTTGACCAAGGCCAAATTGTTATGGATGATTCACCAGCTGAAATATTTTCATCTACATCGAGGGTAAGGACGTTTGGTTTAGACTTCCCTCCTGTGACTCTGGCAGCTGATAAGATCAGGAAATATTTTCCATCGATACCAAAAGATATTTTTAATTTGAGTGATTTGTTAAGAAATCTGACAGAATATCCTGGAATTAAAAAGGGACAGCAACTTATCAGATCAGAACAGCGCTCTCATTCTCTCTGTATTGATGTTGATAATCTCTCCCATATCTATTTACGAGGTACTCCGCTGGCCCATCAATCGCTGGATCAATGCAACTTGCGTGTAGCAGAGGCAAGCGTAAACGGTTTAATCGGCGCAACCGGCTCGGGCAAATCAACATTGCTGCAGCACCTGAATGGATTAATTACACCTCAGGCGGGAAAAGCAACAGTCCTTGGATGTTCGCTAAATGATCCTCAGCTTGATGTCAAATCGCTCCGTAAGTCAGTTGGTTTGGCGTTTCAGCAGCCTGAGGATCAGATCTTTGAGCAATATGTGGGAGACGAGATAGCGTTTTCTGCCAGGAATTTTGCTATTCAAGGGAAGATCTCTGAAATCGTTCAGTCAGCCATGGAGACAGTCGGTCTGGACTTTATTGCCTTCAAGGATCGACTGACATCTACTCTGAGCGGAGGAGAGCGCAGAAAAGTTGCTCTGGCATCTGTCCTTGCCGGTCAGCCGCAGGTATTACTCCTGGATGAACCTTTGGCAGGATTGGATCCAATTTCACGAAACGAGATAACGACTCACCTGTCAGAACTAAATAAAAATGGCAAAACAATCATTTTCTCTACCCATCAATTTGAGGAGGCTATCGATATTATGGATGAAATAAGCATCATGGCCAGGGGTAAAGACCTGTGTCATGGAACCCCTGGAAATATTTTTTCTGACACATCCATTATAGAATTGTCAGGTATTAAAGTTCCAATGATTACTCTTATTATTAGGCAACTGCGCGATTTACATTGGCCAATCTCAATAGAGACTATGACCATAGCTGCCCTTGAATCATCGCTCACTTCAATTTTGAATAGCGTGTAAAGATGAGTGATTTCGAATATCTGAAAAAAATCTCTATTGGACAGTATCTACCCCTGGATTCCTGGATTCATAAACGAGACCCGCGAATGAAACTTATGGGTTTTTCATTTCTAATTATTGCTTTAACTTTAGCATTACGATTAAATGGATTATTGATCGGGGCGGGTATTGTTTTGCTTCTTTTAATGATAAGCAAAATCCCCTGGCGCTATGTGTTTCAAGGACTTTTAACTCCTTTACCATTCTTATTGATCCTTGCTGTAATTCAGCTTTTCATCACACCTCACGCTGTTTCCTCTTTGCCTGAAGTAAAAATCTTTGGATTCGGGTTTTTTCCCGAAGGGATAATGGCTGGCATACGTTTGTTGGCGAGATTTAGTATTCTTGTCATACTGTTATCGATATCAAGCGCCACGTTATCCACCTTGGAGATTACCCATGGTCTTGAAATGCTGATAAAGCCTTTAAGAATTGCAGGATTAAACCCGGGGATTTTGGCAATGACTTTACAGATCACAATGCGTTTTATCCCCTTTCTGGCGATAAACGCTGAAAAAATCGCGAAAGCGCAGGCTTCTCGAGGTGCTGAATGGGGAGTAAATCATGGCAATCTTGTCAAGCGGGTAAGACAATTCTTCCCATTGATTATCCCCTTATTCAATAACAGTCTTCACCAGGCTGAGACGCTGGCTGATGCCATGCTTGCACGAGGTTATATGGGAAATTCAAACAGAACCAGAATGATTGAATACCGGATAACCATTGAGGATTGGTTATTCTTATTGATTATGTCACTTGCTTCTTTGGCGATATTGTTGGTTAAATAGAAAAAAACCTGCCGGTTATTTACTTTTCCAAATCCGCACCTTTGCGTTTACCAATTGGCAGCTGCCAATAAGTGGCAACAACGGCTGTTGTAATAATTACAGATGCGACCAGTTCAGGAATTCCATTCGCAAGCGCAATACCTGATAATGCCGCCCATGGCAATAATCCAAGTAAACCGACCATGCCCAGTACCAGAATGGTGTTAATAAAGCTTCCAACCGCACCAGCAATTCCAATTGCAAAAACCTGGTGGCGCTTGAATGCCTGGAAAACAAGCCAGGCGGCAGGTCCAATGAAGAGCCTTGGGAAAACTGAAAGGAGAGGATTGGTAAACCATATATCAGTTGGCCCAGTTGGCGCAATGGCTGCCTGAAGCATACTGAAAAGGCCAAACACCAACCCGACAACAGCCCCGGATAGAGGTCCTACGATAATCGACGCGATAATTGCAGGAACATGCATAATAGTTAAGGCTACACCACCAAACCAGGGGATGAATCCCCAATGTGTCCAGCCCAAAACCACAGCGATGGCAGCCATTAGGCCGGTGATAACAATGGCGCGAGTTTTTTGACTATCCTTCATCTTCTTATCACTTTCAAATTTTAAGATATGAACTTATCTTATCATCATTACTCAGAGAGATGAGGCATTATAAAATAAATTGATGATTAATCCTGATAGCATCAAATAAATTGAAGTCAATTATCCATCTGGATGTTCACTGTTTTCCAAAAACCAAAAATAATTAATGCCTTTAAACGTAAGTCATTATCAGTCTATTTGAAATTTGTTTATCTTGATATTCAAGAAAAAATTATGGTATTCTAAAACAACAAAAAAGGATAAATCTATGCCAAAGCAAAAGACCGTTGTTGCCTGCGCTCTGGGTGAATGTGTGCATGTAGCGGGGGTGGTGAATTTCCTTCGGCTGGCGGAACAGGCTGGCTGGAGAACAGTTTTTCTTGGTCCTGCAGTATCGATTGAAAAGGCAATTCAATCAGCAATCGATGAAAAAGCGGATATGCTGGCTGTATCTTACCGATTAACACCCGAAAATGGTGAAAGGCTGCTGGCTCAATTTGCCGAGGAAGCCGATGAACTGAAATCCAGGGGAGTACAAATTGCTTTTGGCGGAACGCCGCCAGTGGCGGAACGCGCCCAAAAATTAGGATTTTTTAATGCCATCTTTAATGGCGAGCAAACTTATGAAGAAATTTATGCTTTTTTGAAGGGCAAAACGTACCACCAGAGAAGTGAATATGAGTATCCCCAAAGGACAATTGACCGAATCCGCTGGAAAGCGCCATACCCGCTGCTGCGGCATCATTTCGGTTTGCCCACAATGGAAGCGACCATCAAGGGTATTAAGCAAATAGCCGAAGCCCGCGTTTTGGATGTTATTTCACTGGGGATTGACCAGGATGCGCAGGAAAATATTTTTCATCCAGATCGGCAGGATCCGCGACGAACTGGCGCGGGCGGTGTGCCGGTAAGATCAGCTGAAGATTATAAAAACCTTTTTGCTGCGAGCCGCACAGGCAATTATCCGCTATTGCGAACATACTCAGGCACGGATGACTTTATCCGGTTGGCAGAAATGTATATTAAAACGATTAATAACGCCTGGGCTGCCATACCCCTGTTTTGGTTTAACCAGATGGATGGCCGAGGACCATGGGACTTGGCTGGCAGCATTCGTGAACACCAATCGGTAATGGCCTGGTATGGGGAACGAGAACTGCCTGTTGAGCTTAATGAAGCCCACCATTGGGGCATGCGCGATGCACCGGATGTTGTTTTTGTGGTATCAGCCTTTCTGGCAGCATTCAATGCCAAGGCTTTTGGTGTAAAAGATTATATTGCCCAGATGATGTTTAATAGCCCGCCAGGAACATCTGATCTGATGGACCTTGCCAAAATGTCCGCCGCTTTGGAACTCACATCTGAACTTGAAGACGAGAATTTTCACATTTGGCGGCAAACCCGAACCGGGTTGCTCAGCCATCCTCTGGAAGAAAATGCAGCCAGAGCGCATTTGGCAGCCGGAATATACCTACAGATGGCATTGAAACCGCATATTGTTCACATCGTGGGACATACGGAAGCGCACCATGCAGCGACAGCACAGGATGTGATTGACGCCAGCCGGATGGCAAGGCGTGCAATTGAAAATGCCCTTGCCGGACAACCGAACATGCTAATGGATCCAGCGTTAATCAGACGAAAAGACGAGCTTATCAGAGAAAGCAGAATTACCTTACAGGCGATCAGGAAACTGTTTTCAGGAAAAAAAGGCGATCCCTATATTTCATCTGAAAATCTTGCAGAAGCATTAAAGACGGGTATACTGGACGCGCCCCATCTAAAAAACAATCAATTTGCACGTGGTGAAATTGTCACGCGCATCCTGAATGGCGCTTGCGAAGCTGTTAATCATAATGGCGAAAAACTTACCGAGACAGAAAGATTAAAACAATTGATCTAGGAGGAGGCAAAATGGCACAATCGTCAAGATATACAATTATTGGTGCGGGCCACGGCGGAAAAGCAATGGCGGCGCATCTGGCGCTTTTAGGTAAAGAGGTTACATTATATAACCGAACCGCTTCACATATTGAAATTATCAAAAAGCGCCGAGGGATTGAGTTGGAAAGTTATACTGATGGACCGCACGGATTTGGACAGCTTGTAAAAGTTACCTCTGATATGAGGGAAGCTTTGGATGATGCGCAGATAATCATGCTGGTTGTCCCATCATCGGCACATGCAAATCTTGCCAAAGTCATGTCCCCGTACCTTAAAGATAAGCAAATAATATTGCTGAATCCGGGAAGGACATGTGGGGCGATTGAGTATGATATGGTGGCAAGGGCTGAAGGATGCAAAGCCCAATATATTTTGGCAGAAGCTGAAACCTTTATTTATGCCAGCCGATCAGATGGTCCTGCACAAGCGCGCATTTTTCGGATAAAAGAAGCGGTGCCATTAGCTGCCCTGCCTGCCACCCATACTCATATCGTACTGGAAGCAATTCAGGATGTTTTCCCCCAATTCATAGATGGTATCAATGTGCTGCATACCGGGTTAAATAATATGGGTGCGATCTTTCACCCTGCCCTGACGATTCTCAATGCCGGCAGGATCGAATCCACGCACGGTGATTTTGAGTTTTATATCGATGGTGTGACGCCTTCAGTCGCCATTATTCTAGAAGCCTTGGACCGGGAAAGGGTAACTGTGGCATCTGCGATCGGTATTCGCGCCAGGAATGCCCTGGAATGGTTGAAGTTAGCTTATGATGTAGATGGAGAGACGCTTTTCGATGCTATTCAGAACCAGAGTGGATATTATGGAATCAAGGCACCTTCAACATTGGCGCACCGTTATATCTTTGAAGATGTACCAATGAGCCTTCTGCCAATCGCTTCTATTGGAATGCAATATGGTATCGCTGTTCGCGCAATGGACAGCATCATACACCTGGCTTGCATCATTCACCGTACCGATTATCACCGTCGTGGTCGGACCGTTGAAAAGCTCGGGATCAGCGAATTGAATGTCGAAGAATTGACCCGCTATGTGAATGAGGGTATCCTCGAACGGTAATAATGAGCTTCGATTTTCAAAATTTATTAATTTGGTTATTGATATTCGCATAGATTTCACTATAATAATGTTTAAATGAATAACTTAACTCTAACCTAAAAATGAATATTGGTATATTTATTGCAACATGATCAACAGGTGCTTTGACTAAGGAGGCAACTATGAAAAGAAGAATAGCAATTTTTATTGCGCTGGCGCTATGCATATCGGTTTTTTCAACCGTTTCTGCGAGCCCGCTCATGGACACAACAACCATGAGAGTTGTTCAAGATGATTATGTGATCTATCAGTTGGAGGATTTTCCCGCAAATGATACCTATTATGTTTATATGGGTGAGAATGGTTCCTATGGGATCGGTGGAATTCTCGTCTCAAAAGTTGCCACCAACAAAGGTGGCACATTTCAGGTTAAATTCTTCATTCCTGAAGAACTAAAAGGTGAAGATGTCATTGCCATACGATTTGAGAGCAAAGAAGGCCATGCACCTTGGTGGAATTATTTCTACAATACCACTGGTTCTTACACTTATTCATCTGATTCTACTGATTCTGATTCAGATGTAAACTACAATGTTCTAAAGCCTGGTGTTCCGCAATTCACAGTCCTTGAAGTTGTCAAAGGGCAATCAATTACGATGCGTTCCAAGTATTTGCCGAGAAATCAGCGCTGGGCTGTATGGATCAAAAATGGCGCTTTAGCCAATATCGATTGGATTGAGGTATCTGGATTTGAATCGGCTGAAGGCGATATTATGACCTTCACAGTACCAATCCCTGACAGCCTGAAATTTAATGAAGTTCTGGCAATAAAAGTGCAAAGCATCCAGACAGATTACTTCTGGTTCCCTGGCCCTATCAAGAACAGAGACTACCCATAAATCGCAAAGAGCAAAAAGCCCCTCCTTATTTAAGGAGGGGTTTTTTATATATCCAACATTTCAATAGAAATATTTTCGATTTATTTAAAGTTAATATTTAAAAACTCATATTTCTTTTTTATTCCTTTTTTTATATAATGAAATAACGTGCATGAGGTGATGATATGGCCGAACGGGTGATTGTTAAGCAAGACCGCCAATTCCGCACTCAATTTTCAGTTGCGGATCCCGAAGATGTACAATCCAATATATTTGAAACGGTTGAAGATATTCACCAATTAACACCATACGGTATGCTTCTCAGCAGTTTGGCTTCTTGTACTGCGTTGGTCGTGCATACTTATGCCCAAAACCATGACATTAAATTACAGGAAATCGAACTGCACATGTCCTATCAACGGGTTTTCAGAGAAGATTGTGAAGACTGTGATGAAGAAAGAGAATATGTGGAGGAGATCAGCGAACGTATATTACTTGAAGGCGACCTTTCTTCTGCGGAACGTGAAAAACTTCTGCGGGTGGCACATTTTTGTCCGATACATAAAATGATGAATGATGGCGTTGTAATTAATGCTAGTTTGATCGAAGGAAAGGATGAAGAAAGCCTCGACGATTAACGAGGGATGACTTTAATCGCTTTTCCGCTCATCACACCTATAACAAGCACCGCTATTCTTTAACCTCCAGTAGATGGAAAAAATTCACTATCTATAATCAGTACGTCGGCTGCTCTGCGGGTAGCCACCAGTTGTGACCTGTTGCTGCAAATCCCGATAAAACGCAATAAATGGTATTGCCTAATTAAAATATTTTTTTCCAACGCTTCGAGATAGGTATATGTGATAACAGTAAAAATTTTAATCGTCTGCGGTGGAATATGTAATGTCAGTCTCAATAACTCAGCTGAAGGAATTCCGTAAAGTAGCAGGGATATTCTTCACTAATCAGGAGTCGGTCGGGAGAGGCAATAATGATCTGGTGCTGATATAGCCTATTCTCATCCTCGCGTTATTCATCAGATATTTTTCGTGCTTTGCCAGTTACTGCTTCAGCATCCGGGCGGGTGTTTACTTCAGATAAATGCGCAATAAAAACTTGTTTGTCTCATGCATTGCGAAAAAGATTTTTTATGGAAAAAAATGATTCCTGGTATTAAAAAAGGGCAGAATCAAATCTGCCCTTTCAGTTTTCAAGGTTTAATACTTTATAGCCCCAATACTTCCTTCAATGCTTTCTTTTGTGCATCGTTCAGGTGCTTAAGGTTATCGATTGCAGGGCCTGTATACTTATTTCCGCGGGTATTTGTAAAATTGCCCCATTCTTCTTTTAGAATTTCCCAAGGGGAAATACCCAGCTTCTCCGCTGCTTTGTAAGACGCATTGATCAAGTCCTGATGGATTTTGGTATGCAGGACTTCTTCCTGTTTTTTAATTACTGTACCCATTTGGGCAATACCGGAAGCCTGAACGGCTTTCAATTTTTCTTCCGCGGCTTTTACATCAGCGATGGTATTTTTTGCTTTTGGTGTTGATGCGGCTGCAGTTGTTGTTTTCTTTGCCTCCTCGGCCTTTGGATCCACAATTTTCTTTAGGATATCTCCTAATTTATTTTTATTTACTCCTACCATTATTCCTCCAATTAGTAATTACTTGTTGCTATAGCATGTAATTGTAAAAATTACTAGTTTTCTGAAAATTATCAATAAAAAATTTAGATTATGGTCATTAAAATTCTGAACTTTCAGAAGAGACTCGGGATTGATAAGTCGCGTTTCCAAAGGCAAGTATGGGCACGAAAATTGGGGCAAGAAAAAGCAAGCCGAATGCAAAACCATTTTCCTTGCCAAATACTTTTGCCAAATCAAAGATTATGATTATTGTTATTACCAAATTAACACCGGGAATGAACATTAATAAAACCCACCATAAAGGTCTTTGGACGATCTCTAATTGAGCAAGAGTATTAAAAATGGGTATTAAGGCCGCCCAACCCGGTTTGCCGGCTTTTTCAAAAATCCGCCAGGCGCAGTAGAGATAAAAAGCCGCTATAGCAAATGAAAACAGGATGATCAGAAAGACCAGGAGCCCTTCAATATCAAATGAAGAGTTATTTGACATTTTGCCTCCATTATTCTTTATATTATATAGTGTCATGCATACTGAAAAATGATTTAATGGACTGGTTTATAATCGAATTGAAATTAACTGGCTAATGAGGAGGCCCCGATGAAAAGCTTTCGAAAAGAGTTGTGGATCGTGTTCCCCAAAAAGCTTGGAATACAAAACATCACGGAGACAGTTAAAGAATACCTTAAATTAAGCGGAATCCAGGATGGATTATGTCTGGTAAGTTCGACCAGCGTCACTTCAAGTATATTTACTAACAGCGATGAATCAGAAATGCACACTAACTTTCTGAAATGGTTAGAGAAAATCGCTCCACATGATCCAAATGAAAAAGAGAAAACAGGCGAGAAAGAACTGGCCTACCTCGACACTCATCTGAAAAGAGCGCTTGTCGGAAGAGATATTGTAATTGCGGTAACAAAAGGCGAATTGGAATTAGGCACTTGGGAACAAATTCTTTATGCGGAATTTGATGGCAAACGGCGAAAGTGTGTTTTGATAAAAATAATTGGTGAATAGGTTGAAACAGACAAACACTGAAAAGGGCGGGAGAAATCCCGCCCTTTAAGGTTAATGAGTTAGCATTTTTTCATCTGCTTCTTCAATCAATTGCTTGATGTATTGTAAAAATTTGGCTGCCGGAGCGCCGTCAACTAAGCGATGGTCAAAGGTAAGGGACAGTGTCAGCATATTACGCATAGCAACTTGACCTTCCTTTACTACCGGTTTCAATGCTATTCGACCTACTCCCAATATCGCCGCTTCGGGCAGATTGATGACTGGCGTAAAGCCATCCACATCATAAGAACCCAGGTTTGTAATGGTAAACGTACCGCCTGAAAGGGCTTCGGGTTGAATTTTGTTGCCGCGTACTTCATCAACCCGCTGACGGAATTCAGTCCCGATTGTACGCAGATCCTTTTGATCTACATCCGGAATAACTGGCACGTATAAGCCTTTTTCAGCGTCAACCGCGATACCAATATTGACTCTGGAAAGGCGTTCGATCACATCGCCGTTAATTCTGGCGTTCATATAGGGGAATCGCCTCAGTGCGCAGGCACAGGCTTTTGCTAGTAAATCGTTATAGCCCGGGGCAAATCCCCAAGTGGTTTCATAAGCGCTTTTTAATTTTGTGCGCAAATTTACAAATTCAGTTGCGTCAACATCCATAAAAAGAGTAACGCGGGCAGTGGCTCGCGAACTGGCACCCATACGGTTCGCAATTACACCACGCACACCTTTCAATGGCAGGCGTTCAGAAATTTCCATTTCAGGCAGAGGTATTGCTGAGGTTTGCTGAGCAGCCTCCGATGAAACTGGTGCAGACCGGCGGGCTAGAGCTAGCTCAACATCCGCACGAGTGATTTCACCGCGAGGACCGCTGGCGACCACTGATCTCAAATCCAGGCCCGCATCTGCAGCAATTCTTTGCGCGATCGGGCTAATTTTTGGAGCCTGCGATAAAAACGCAATGACATCGCTTTCACGCACGCGTATTCCGCCACCGCCAGTTGGTTGAATAGCTTTTAAATCAACCGATTTTTCATTTGCCAGTTTACGGGCGCGCGGTGAAGAAACGACTTTTTGGGATTTGGTTTGTGCGGTTGCTTGTGCAATCTCTTTCGATTTGGATGAGCTAAAAGTTGAATATTCACTCGCAGTTTGCGATGGCTCAATAACCGTTGTACCAGCTTGCTTTTCGGGCGCCTTGAAAACCTCGTTCTTTTCACCAATCAGTGCCACCACTTCAAGAACTGGCACAACCTGTCCTGCCTTAAAAGGCCCAATATGGATATACCCGCTGTCGACGGCCTCCACATTAAAAACTGCTTTATCGGTTTCGACTTCAAGGACTTCCTGGCCTTGTTCAACCTTGTCACCATCTTTGACCAGCCAGTTGATCAATGTTACTTCTTCAACGGTCTGGCCTAATTTAGGGATGAAAAGTTCTTCAGCCATTAACTAACCACCTTTCGGCAGGCCTGGATGATGCGGTTAACATTTGGAATTGCCAGATCTTCTAAAACTTCTGCTCGCGGGACTGGCACATTGGCGGCAGCCACGCGCACCATGGGTGCATCCAGGTAGTCAAAGGCAGCATCATTAACCTGTGCCATGACCTCATTGATAAAACTTGTGTTTTCATAGGCTTCAGTCACCCCAACAAAACGACCAGTTTTCTTAATTGAATTAATCACGGTGTTGATATCCAGCGGCTTGAGGCAGCGCAGGTCAATCACTTCTACATCGATGCCATCTTTTGATAAGGCTTCAGCTGCATCCAGCGCATTTAAAACCTGACGGGAATATGTGACCAATGTGATGTCCTTGCCAGGTCGTTTAATATCTGCTACTCCCAAAGGAATGATATAGTCGCCTTCAGGAACGCGCCCCTTGTTTTTATAAAGCATTTTATGTTCAATAAACATGACCGGATTATTATCACGGATTGCGGCTTTGAGCAGGCCTTTTACATCATAGGGAGTAGATGGCATCACTACATAAATCCCGGGAAAATGTGTCCATAAAGCTTCAAGGCTTTGCGAATGATGCGCTGCGATAGCTCTGCCGGCACCGCCTTCGGTTCGTATGACCATTGGCACGCTGGTCTTTCCGCCGAACATATAACGATTTTTTGCGCCCTGATTGGCAACCTGATCCATGGCCAGCGGCGTGAAGTCAACATACATTATTTCCGCCACCGGGCGCATGCCCGCCATGGCAGCACCAACGGCTGCCCCACCAATAGTTGCTTCTGAGATAGGTGTATCAATCACGCGCCACTGGCCGAATTCTTTGAATAAACCCCGCGATGCGCCATATGCCCCACCATATAAGCCCACATCTTCTCCCATAAGAAAAACGCGGTCATCCCTTTTCATCTCTTCACGCAGCGCTTCAATAATTGCATCCGCATATGAGATCTCACGCATTGATGTGTCGGTTTTAACCTTGTTCCTTAAGGCGGTTTCATCTTCAATATCTTTTACAGTGAATTCTGAAGGTGCAAATACGTCAATTTCCAGTTCTGCGGGATTCACATCTGGAGAAGCCTCACTAAATTCCATAGCTGTTTTTATCTTGGTTTTGACAGCCTGGTTCATACCTTCAAATTCTTCTTCAGAAATCAAGCCGACAGATTGCATTGCTTCATTGAGCACTTTAATTGGATCACGGTCTTTATACGCCTGTTCTTCCTCCTTGGTTCGGTAAGCACGCGGATCGGAATGGCTATGGCCGAAGTAGCGGTATGTTTTAGCTTCAACAATACTGGGGCCTTTCCCTTTGCGGGCGCGGCTGACTGCCTTTTCTACTGCCCCGCGAACTGCAAGGACGTCCATTCCATCAACTACCTCACCCGGAATGCCATATGCACAAGCGCGGTCAGCAACATTAGGAAGCTTGCTTGATTTTGCCCAAGGCACAGACATGGCGTACATATTATTCTCAACAACAAATACGACTGGCAGATCCCACAGGGAGGCCATATTCAAGGCTTCATGGAAATTGCCGGTATTCGAAGCCCCGTCGCCGAAAAAGCAAAGTACCACTTTATCAGACCCCATCAACTTTTGAGCAAGCCCGGCGCCTACCGCTACCGGCAGGTTGCCGCCGACGATGCCTGTAGCGCCTAAATTGCCATGTGAAACATCCGCAATGTGCATGGAACCGCCCTTGCCTTTGCAGTAGCCCGCAGATTTGCCGAGGACCTCAGCCATCATTTTGTTGTAATGCGTTTGTTTTTCTTCCGGTGTCTTGGCGGCAGAATCACCGTGTGCGTGAGCGTGGCCGTGACCGCGGTGAGTGCTGGTGATTAAATCGCCTTCACGTAACGCACCAATCGCCCCAACTGCCACAGCTTCAGAGCCTGCGTAAAGGTGAGAGGCACCTTTAAGGACTGCCTTACCCAGCAGAGTAGAAATATTATTTTCCAAAGCACGAATTTCCATTACCTGACGTAGATACTCCATTAATTGCTCTTTGGTGAGTGTCTGTTCTTCGATCATGGCGGATACACGTTCAATGGTATTTTTTGTTTGTTTGTCTGGCATAATTTGTTTTCCTCCAAAAATTGATTGCTTAAAACGGTGAGCTGCTGCGCCTTCTGATGTAAATCTCATCAACGGCGGCACGCTCAGATAAGCCTAACAAGAAAAGGACAGCCTGAGCGATATCCTCCGGCTGCATTAAAATTGAGCGTTCCAGATCAGGTCTGGCGTCACTTACCAGACGAGTATCCACACCGCCAGGGTGAATAACGCTGGCGCGGATATTATACTTTTGGGCTTCGAGAGCAAGGGTTTTGGTCATACCGACCACGGCATGCTTGGTGGCAGTGTAAGCGCCCTGGTTTTCATACCCCTTAAAACCAACTACGCTGGAGATATTTATTATGTAACCGCTCCGTTGTGGGATCATTCGCTGCAGCGCTTCACGGCAGCAGATAAATGTGCCTCTTATGTTTACTGCAATGAGGTCATCAAGGTCACGGGATGCAAAATTTACGATTGGTCCATAGCGTCCAATCGCGGCATTATTGATGACGATATCCAGCTTCCCGAATTTATCCATCAGAGAGTTGAACATATTTGTAATTTGGTTTTCATCGGCAATATCGCATTGGCTGAAATAGACCTTGCCGCCAGTTTTCTTCATTTCAGCCGCCACATTTTCTATCTCGGAAAATGTACGTGAAGTTAAAAACACAGAGGCATTACATTCAGATAATGCAAGTGCGATTGCCCGACCGATTCCGCGTCCGCTGCCAGTAACTAGTGCAACCTGCCCGGAGAGATCCAGCTTGTTTTGCATGCTTTAATGCATCTCCTGACCGCCGGTAACATTAATTGCCTGTCCGGTCATATAATTAGCCTGGTCAGAAGCTAGGAAGACCAGTGCATTACAAACATCATCATAGGTGCAGCCGCGTTTCATGGGCACCTGGTTGATGTAATACTGGTGCACCTCCTCTTCACTAATGCCGCGCGTGCGAGCGTACTGTTTGTAGAGGGAATTTACCCATAAAGGGGAATCCAGAAGATTTCCAGGGCAAATGGCATTCACCCGAACACCAAATTCCGCCATTTCCAATGCTGCTGATTGAGTCAGCCCAATCCCTCCAAACTTTGAGGCTGCATAAGCAGAATTTTTAAAGCTGCCTTTTTTTCCGGATTTCGAATTGATTTGAATGATAACTCCGCTGTGTTGCGGTTTCATCACGCGCACAGCATGCTTGATGCACAAAAAATAACCATACAGGTTTACTTCAATAACCCTCAGCCATTTTTCTGATGCAAAGTCTTCGATCGCATCAGCGATCAGTATGCCTGCGTTGCATACCATGATATCGAGCCGGCCGAATTGGCGGGTAGTCTGATCAACTAAATTTTCAATCGTTTCTTCTTTAGTTACATCAGTGACAATGCCCAGTGTTTTTCGGTTGAATTCTTTTAGAATTTTTTCCTGTGTGTTCTTTATGCCTTCTTCCATAATATCAGCCACAACCACATTGCAGCCTTCTTTTGCCAGCCGCAGGCTGATTGCCTCGCCTAAACCCTGCGCTCCACCTGTCACAATTGCGATTTTTTCTTTCAACGACTGATTCATTTTTAGCTCCAGACCTAAGCAAGCATGGCTTCTAAAAATGCCTGTTCGGCTTCTTTGGTCCACTCGCGTCCATTTTTTAATTTGCTGTAGACATCAGGAAGAATATCCTTTAGCCCCTGCAAACTGGTCAGAGGTAGCGGCTTGATTGTGGGGAAAATGACTACCTTTCCTGGAAATGTAGCGTCCATTAATGCCTGTAATCCATCTTTGACTGCTTCAAGTGAACCAACCGCAGCCACAGACCGATTGGTTGATAATTGGCCGGACTCCACTTCATTCAACATGACAACCATATCTTCAATGCTGGACGCAGAATGGCCAATGATACGGATATCATTAAAAATCGCGTCATTTATGTCCAGTTGCGCAGTTGTACCGCGTGCTACACCCGCGAAAATATTCATCACGCCTTTTCTGCCAAGCAACCTGGCAGCATCAGAGATAACTGCAGGAATGGGTGCAAGCATAATAATGTCATCAAATCCCCCATCCTTAAATTGGGCCATGTCTTCCTCATAAGCTTCTTTTTTTGTAGGATTGACACACAGCCATTTTATTCCTTTTTCTCGCGCTTCGTTGGAATAGGAATCATCCAGGTCCTTCAAGCGCTCATCGCTTACATCAGAACAGACGATCATACTTGGCGGATTGGCAGTCTCAATGGCGTGTTGGACATGCATGCGCCCCATTGGGCCACCTGCACCGACCAGCATGACCCTGCCGCCTTTTTTAAGGGCTGATCGAATCGGGATTCGGTCGTATAGCCTGCTGATATCTAGGTCAGGACCACCGATAAAAGTCCAGCGATTGTAATGGATTCGCCCAACATCAACGTTTATCAACCTGGTTAGTTTTTCTTCTGCCGCTGCCGCCAAAATCCCCTTAAATGCCAGAAAAGGACTAACTTTTTCAATCAATTCTGCGGTAGGTGATAGCAAAACAATATCATCAACCAGGTTTTCTGCGGCAGGTTCTTCAGAACTTTCAGGCAAATCAGGTGCTTCTATGACTTTTATGCCTAATGCTTTGGCTTTTTCACGCAGCTGATTGCCGAAACTGCCATCCATTTGGGTTAGCTTGATTGATGAGGGATGAGAGTGATCATCAAAACCAAGGCTGATTGTAAAATTACGGGTATCCGGCCCAATGAACCAGGCGACCCCCTTATCTTTCAAGGTATTACGGAATTGGAGGTAATAGGCTGCGATTACACAGGCCCAGGGTTCTACCAGCGCTGCTTCCGCGTAACCCGTTTGGGGTTTGATTGGGATGAGGTAATTACCATTATCGCCATTCAGCGCACGCTGGTCGATGACATTATATTCTGAGAGGCCTCCCTGGATTTCGTATCCATAAGCATAACCTATACCATTGACAAAAATGTCAGACTGGAGGATAAAGCGATCACCCGGACGATATTGATTTTTTAAATTTTCACCCACGCCAACTACAGTCATCGAAACTTCATGACCTAGCACGACTGGATTTTCTTTCATTTTTCGATAGATGCGCGGATGGGTTTCACCAAGCTTTATAACTTTAATATCCGAGAAGCACAAGCCGCAGGCATCATGGCGTACTAAAAGTTCATCTGGCCCAAAGGATGGTATAGGCTGTTCAATTAGTTTGCCTTTTTTCCCAAGATTTTCCAATCCGGCGCCGTATAAAGGCCAAAGCCGGTTGGTCTTTTTGTCAGGCATTAACCCTTCACGAAAGGTCTCAAATTTGGTTTTTGTCATTTATTTCTCCTTGAAATTATTTAATGCAATCAACACTTCTTCGGGTGACATATCCTGGTTTATGGGTTTTAATAACTTATTGATTCTTGCTGAAGCTGGAAAGATTCTGCCTGATGCAATAAAGAATTCATTTTTGGATTTTCGATTAGTAAAATGTTTTTTAGCCCACGAGCTTTGGTACCCCATCCCGAAATATCTTTGCATCTGTGTGTGTCCAAAGATAAAACTTGCACCATCAAGAAACCGGCCCTTTACTGGTTTGAGTTCTGGCGCATTAAAATCATCGATCAACTTTTGGCCGTAACTATTCATTTCGGTGCCGACGACAACGGGCAGATCCAGGCTGGAAGCAACTCGAGCAACATCGTAGAGGTTATCAAGTTTTGTTGTTTTTTCAATGGGATCTTTGATATTCCAGTTGCGTTCCGGAATAATGTTGATAGCAGCAGTCCCTTTGCTGATTAATAGGTCCAGTAAGTCGCCAATCGCTTTTTCCCCTGATGATGTTCCATCGAGCCACGTTGCACAGGGAATAGCCTTGCAGTCTAAGATAACTTGATGGAATTCATCTATCATGGGAAAAGTATCACTGGTTGGTTGGATATAACCAATCCCTCCCCGTTTAATTAATTTCTTTCTGACGATATTTTGAAAACCTTCAGGATCCGACATTTCCTTTACTATTGCATCAGCCTGGAGATTGAGCTTTGAACTCCAGAATCTGGTTTCATCCTCTACCTCTGCTTTGGCTTTTTCGATAATCTTGGTAACCATGTGGCGTTCAGTTGCATTTCCAGAAGGCGTGGCAGGAAGAATATCCCGTTCAAAATCAACCTTTAAAGGAGCCAGGAACTGATTTATTTTTTCAAGGATGCTGCAATTTCTTTGTGCAACCCTTAAACGGATATCCTCGAGGATGCGGTGGGCAGAAGATGGTGCAGAACTTGATGTAAAACCAATCCCCATATAGTAGTACACGCCTGGTTCTCCTGGAGAATTGATCTCAATCTCGGCATATTCGGGAATAAAGACCCTTGTTTCCATACCTGCTGTACCACGAATATCCAGATACGCACAGGCGTCTAGAAATTCATCAACCCCATCCAGGACATCGAAATCCACCACCCCCATGAATTTAAAGCCGTGTTTCTTGCCAAGCCAGGCCAGGTGGGAGGGTGAATACCCATAACCGTTATACGAAAAAAAGGAGTGGCAGTGCAGGTTGGCAACTTCGCGCGCAGGTTCAATGAAGATATCCCCATTGTCGGCTAATTCATTTAATGCTTCCAGACTTTCTTTTCGGATCTGCCGGTTAAAATCATCTAATCTTGTTTCAAGATTTTTTATTACCTTCTGTGATACAGTCATTGAGTTGATATCCTTTCAGGATTTCAATGCGATCTGTTTGCGCCGATATTCTTCATCCGGGCGAGTTGCAATGCGCCTGACTTGCTTGCCCGTCAGATATTTCGGGCCGCCCATTATAAATGTGCCAAGAAGTGTACGAGCCCATTTGTCAGCGGTCAATGAGATGCTCATCACCTCTGCAGGCGTTTGCCCCAGCGCCACCATGCCGTGGTTCTCCATCAGGATCAATTTTGGCGGAAAACCAAATTTATCAAGATAATGCAGCAACTCGTCTCTTACCGCATGTGCAAGTGGGAGGCCTGGATCTATGTAGGGCACAACAGCAGGCACTTCACCGCACCCCACAATTTCATCCGGGTAAATGTGCTGCGTAAAGGGGCGTGCGCCTTCTCTGCTGCATAATATTGACATTACTGAAACAGAGTGGGTGTGGCCAATCCATTTGACGCCGCCTTTGTAAATGCAGAGGGCGTGAAGAAAAGTCTCCACAGAAGGTTTGCTCATTTTTGGATCTACCAGAGCATTCCTTAATCCTTCAGAGACACCCGTATCGTCCAGCACCTGGCTTTCCAGCAGGGCTAGTATTTGATTTCCAACCACACGGCTAAAACCGCTTTCGGAAATGGTCGATAATTGGCTTCCCGAAGATTTTACCCAGAAAGTGCCATCTTCACAATCTGCGCTGGTATTGCCTTCACCCAGGATAGCCAGATCATAGTCGGGTTTTGCCAATTCTCTTGACAATAAAATAAGATTACTTAATTTTTCATCCATATTTGGGACCTTTAAAACGTGCAACCAATTCCTGGGGATAATATACAACATCCAGCAATTTGACTTTATTGCTGAAGACAAAGGCATTACCGGCAATAGTCTGAAGCATCATGGGCGCGTTCATGTTTACGTCCCGGGCATCAATCGGGAAACCCAATTGAATGAAGCTGCTTTCTTATACTTGTTTTTGTTGGAACCTCATAGTAATCAAGAACCTTGCTGGATAATTTTTCCCTAACCTCACCTGTATCTTCTTTTATCCGTATCCAGCTGGAAGTTGATCCTTCAAGTGTCATGTGCTGTACCTGATTGAGATGCTCAATCCAATCCTGGTCTTCCAAAGTATCTTCGATGTAATAAGTGGCTGCAATTTTACGGTTGTGATTAATGCTTTCGAGCATAATATCAAACCTATCTGGGTCAAACAGCCTTTTCATTGCCTTCTCTCCTGTAGAAAAAATATATTTGGAATCCGTCCATAAAAAAACCACTTATCTTTTCTCTGAATTAGCAGACAATGGAACCCAATTATTGCTGTTGAGGCAAAAACCCGCAAATAAGCCTGTTCAGACAAGTGAACAGGTAGAAATATAGCACAGTATTTTCTTCAAGTCAAGATGAGAATGATAAATTCGAAAATGAATTTTCAATGGTACAATACATTAATTACGACTTGTTTATACAAGTAACCAGGTATGAGGGAAAATGGTAGAAAGCCTATTAAATCCACGCCGAATAAATAAAGATCTGCCTGTACCGTATTACTATCAAATTGTCCAGGTATTGCGCGAATCTATCGCAGATATCGACGAAAAGGAAGACCATATTGAAATACCGCTGCCTTCAGAAGCCGAACTCTGTGATTTGTTTGCTGTAAATCGTGGCACAATCCGCCACGCGCTGGATATGCTGGAGCGGGAAGGCTTGATTTATCGAGAAAAAGGACGCGGTACGTTTGTGAGAAGGCGGCGTGTGGAGCTTGACCTTTCATACCTGTGTTCCACGACCGAGGACTTGAGAAATCGCGGTTGGGAACCGGCGACTGAAGTAATCAGCATCAATCAGGTCACACCTCGCAGCCACATTCACGCAAGCCTCAACCTTGAAGAAGATGAGAAAGTGTGGGAAGTCTACAGGCGCCGGCTGGCTAATGGTGAACCCATCAGCCTGCAGCGTGCTTTTTTCCCGGTATCGTTAATGCCGGATCTGGTGAAGAAGGATTTGACAGGCTCATTCTTTAACCTATGGCAAGAGCTTTATCAAATTCAGCCGAGCTATGGTGAACAAACCATCCGAACACGCGTTGCTACCTCAGAAGAAGCAGAGTTGCTGATGATTTCCGAATGTGATCCCATTTTTGAGATCACGCGAGTCACATTTGATATTAATAACCACCCTTTTGAATATTTAATTTCCATCTGGCGTGGTGATCGTTACGATTTTTATGTTCGGCTGTCCAGCCACTAGAAAACCTGTTTGTCAGAGTCCATGAATGACTAATCTAATCCTGTATTTGGCACGCCACGGTGAGAGTGTTTCGAATTCTAAAAATATTTTATCGGCAAATCAGAAGACCCCGAGTTAACCGAGAAAGGCATTCAACAAGCCAAAAGCCTGGCGAAGAGCCTGCAGAGAAAAAGAATTTCTGCAGTTTATGCAAGTTCTCTTGCGCGTGCCAGGCAGACGGCTCAAATCGTGGCTGACGAATTGCATTTACCTGTAAATCACACGAAAGACTTGATAGAAGTAGATTTGGGATTACTGGATGGGCATGATATCGCTGATCCGGGTTTTTTATCTGTTTATGAGAATATGGTTTCCAACTGGGAACGTGGATACCCGCTGGTCTGTATCCCGGAAGGTGAGTCACTGGCAGATGTAAAGGTCCGCCTGGAAAGGCACTTGAACGCTTATATTCTAAGTTGCGAGCGTGAGGGACCTGTATTATTAGTAGGTCACGCTATCTTATGGATGTGTTTCATCTGGGCTTTTTGTGAAAACCGGCCTATGAGAATTAATGATGGCTTTATGCGAAACACCCATCTTTCAATAATAAGCAAGAATGGAAGTGGATTTTTTTTGGAGAAAACCAATCTTGATCATGATGAAATTAAGATCTTAAAAAATCTTTCAGCTTGAGAATTGAACCATTTCTTTTGGAACAAAAAACATATCCTAAACATTGACTTTTATTTTGGCTTGTGCTAATATTTTTCATTGCAGTACATACAACTAGACAGGAATTTTATTATTCAGATGATGATTGTGCTGAGAGTTAAATGATTGCTTTATTTAAGTCAACACGTCCAGCCAAAAAGCAACAAAAATCATTGCTTCTGATCGAAATTTGGTGCTTAAATTATCTGCCTGGCTGAAAGAATTTATACAATAAACTGGAAAACACATTTTCCAGTTTTTTTCTTAATCAAAAAAATTGAGAAATTGGAGCCAGACATCATATTGAGGACAATTATTGTCTGACATACAACAATATCAACAAGTAATTCTGGATATGAAAAATATTTTCAAGAATTATCAAGGCGTTAGAGTTTTAAGTGATGTCCACCTAAAATTAAAACGGGGTAAAGTACATGCTTTAGTTGATGAAAATGACGCCGGCGAATCAACCCTTATAAAAATTATGATGGGTGTTATCCATTCGGATTCCGGAAAGATAGAATTTGAAGGCGAGACCGCAATAATCAATAATCCCCAGATCCCCCGGGGAATGGGCGTCGCGGCGGTTTTCCAGGAAGCTTCCTTGTTTCCCGATTTGAGTGTGGCTTAAGAGATTTTTTATTGGGCATGAACCAAGAAATAAAATTGGCGGGGATGAAATTGAAAAAGTATTTTCAACAGTTGATGCCATGTCGATGTCGACATTGATGTGTAAGGCGTTTCTGGGATGAATTATGTTAAATAAGGAGAAGACCATGTCAGAAATGAAACATTACCTGGCGCTTGATTTGGGTGCGGAAAGCGGCAGGGCTATGCTCGGCACAATACAAAACGGGACCTTAACCCTTTCTGAAGAACATCGCTTTCTGACAGGCGCAGAATCGGTCCCGACCTTGTATACCGACCAGAAGCCGCAAGAGCTGGAAAGCGACTGCAGCCTGCTCTGGGACTTTATCCGGTTTTGGCGTGAAATTAAAAAATCCATTCAAGTGGCAGGAAAAAAAGTTAAGATAGAAGCAGTGGGTTTAGATACATGGGGTGTTGATTTTGCACTGTTAGATAAAAGAGGTATGCTGGTCGGTTCTCCCTATAATTATCGCGACAGTCGCACCAACGGTATGATGGAAGAGGCTTTCAAAAGGCTACCTAAAGAGCGAATTTATGAAATAACCGGTATTCAGTTCATGCCAATCAATACCCTTTATCATCTCCTGGCAATGAGTGTGCGCAATGACCCACAATTTTCGATTGCCGATAGATTCTTAATGGTGCCTGATTTGTTTAATTATTGGCTTTCAGGCAAGGCGGTAGCTGAATTCACTGAGTTAACCACATCTCAGATGTATGATGCTCAGAAACGGCAGTGGTCCGATGAGATTATTAATGCAATGGGATTTCCAAGGAAAATCTTTCCCAAGGTTGTTTCACCTGGAACTATCCTCGGGCCGCTGCGAGATTCAGTTGCAGAGGAAACAGGCATAAAGCCGTTAGTCATTGCCCCGGCTTGCCATGATACTGGTTCAGCAGTAGCTGCTGTACCAGCTGAAGTGGATGACTTTATCTGGATCAGCACCGGCACCTGGTCTATTGTTGGAATGAATACCCCCCAGCCAATAATTAATGAGAACAGCTTTAAATATAATTTCACAAATGAAGGCGGTTTGGATGGCACGAACTGCTTTTCAAGAAATATAATGGGTTTATGGGTGGTGCAGCAATGCAGGCAACAATGGATAAGCGAGGGAAAAGAATTTTCTTATACTGAGTTAACTGATCTGGCGCAGAAAGCTGGTCATCTGAAATCGTTTGTTGATCCGGATTATTCCAGCTTCCTAAGGCCGGGAAAAACTGTTGAAATCGTAATAGAATATTGCCAGATAACCTCACAGCCAATACCTCAAACTGAGGGGGAGGTCATCAGAGCTGTCCTGCAAGGGCTGGCATTGCGCTATAGATATGTTATTGAAAAATTGGAAGAAGTATCTGGTCGAAAGATGTCAACCATCCACACGATGGGTGGAGGAACCAAAAATAAGCTGCTTAGTCAGTTTGCTGCAGATGCTTTGGGAAGACGCGTTATTTCTGGCCCGACAGAAGCTACCAGCATCGGCAACATCATTGTTCAGGGGATTGCCAATAAAGATATTGAGAGTTGGCAGGAAGGGGTGGCTATAATCCGCAACTCATTCGAAATATTGACCTTTGAGCCGGGTGACAAAGCACCCTGGGATAAAGCATATGAAAAATTTAAATCAAATCTGGACCTGGTAAAGCTGGCATATTAGATGAGCCATGAAAAGAGTTGGGATAATTTTAAAAGTCAAAGACCAAATTAAAGAATAAAAGAAGGCACATGAGAATGTTTGGCCTGATATGAAAGCAGCCCTCAGCCGCACCGGCTGGCATAATTACTCATTATTTCTGTGAGATAACGGTATATTGTTTGGGTATTTTGAAACGCCGGTTGATTTTGCTTTTGCATTGAAGGGAATGGAAAAAGAAGCGATTAATGAAAAATGGCAGGCAGCTATGGTGTCATATTTTGAAGCTCTGTGTGGCAAATGTACGGATGAATCCATGCTGAACTGGAAGAAGTTTTTCATCTTGATTAAATCCTCTTAATAATCAAACAGGTGGAAAATTTCTTCCATCTGTTTTGATTTTCATAATAATAATTGATAATTATTTTTGGCTTATTCAAATTAGCACTGCCATTGCATGTTAATATCTTATTTTTTCTTCTGGATGGTCTATGAGAACTCTTGGGTCATACATTGGAACCAAAATGTCCGTCTTATTGCGGATACGCTCATTGGCCCCCAAAGCTTCATACATATGCGAGAATATTGGCAATAACAACATTGGCTCCTTCTTCACTGAATCATCCCGCAATTGCCTTGCCAATATCGCGCGGTGCCAGTTACGATGACAACTTTATCCTTAAATCGCATCCTCCCTCCCGAAAAAGCGAAGTTTTGATTATCATACAAATCCTGGGTAATTTAGTCAATTTTGAATTCTCAATACCGAATAAGGAGAACAATCATGATGAATCTTCCAGTGAAAAACTTTAACGTTCAATTAATGCCATATAAAGCAGATTTGTCTCTTCAGATGGAGTAACACCAATCTCTTCCCTGAGAATTTTTTTGCACTGATTATATTGCCTTGTTATCGCGGATTTATCGCCTATATGGGAATAAACCTCCATACATAAGCGGTGCAAGTTTTCATTGCTTGGATCTTCAATAAGTGCTTTACGGCAATAAGATAATGCTTCATCATATTGCTGTTTTTCAATCAGCAATTGCGATAAATCAAGAAGGTTCCTGATGGCCATTTCTTGAAATCTTTGACGTTCTGGCAAGATCCAGTAATAATCCATATCTGCTAAATAAGGCCCTCGGTATAAGTTGGCAGCAATTTTATGAGCGTCAATATGCTCATTTATTATCTTTTCTTCTCTGGCTGCATTTAAAGCATTTAAAAAATTTTGGACATCATATTCATAATCAATAGAACGATTAAACTGATAATAATTATCCTGAAAGCGAACAACTTCAGCGCCGATAGCATGACGCATACGGTAAATGGCATTTTTAAATCTTAACTTAAGTTCGGGAGAGGTAAGCTCTGGCCACATAATATCCCCCACCTCTTCTTTGGTGAGACCTTCAGGATGCGCAAGGAACAAGAAAAACAAATCACGCGACATCTGTGTTTTCCAGTCCGAAATACTTAAAACATGATCTTTGACTATCACCTCTGTTCGCCCAAATGCGTGGATTTCAATTCTTGCCGGAGCAAAAGGTATTACTGATGCTTCTTTTCTGATGCGCCGTCTGCTCTTTTGGATCAATTTTTGAAAATCATTTTGATGAGTTATTAAGAGCGAAATCTCTGACTCAATATCTTTATTTATAGCCACTGACTTTAAAAATCCTTTGAGTTCATTGATCATTACAAGGCTCGGGATATATCTGGAGGATTCACACATACCTGCAGAAAAATCTTTTAAAACAGCCAAGGCTTGTTCTATCTCCCCGGCTTTTATCAATGCCGAAAATCGAATCGCCTGTGCACGAACGCTATCTTCGACATGGCCTTCTTTTAAAAAGTACTCCTCAACAATTTTCAGATCTTCCCGAATTGCCTGATAATTTCCAATAGCTAGCTCAAATGCTGCTTGCTCAAGCATGACCTTATTCGCTTCATAAACAGATCCGCTTTGTTTGGCTAAAGTTTGTGCAGAATGGATCAGAAGTTTTGCTTTGTGCAGCTGCCCAAGGCTGATGGCTAATCTGGCAGATGATGTTTTTAAATACAATACTAAAAAACGATCTTCAATCTTCTGGGCTTTTTCAAGTGCCTTTTGATATGCATCAGATGATTCTGCATGCGCATCCAAATCTTTATAGAGATCACCGATACTCGCCAAAGCATACCCTTCCATCCTTTCGTTGCCAGTAAGCTGTGAGTAATGCATCGCTTTTTCAAGATTAATAAAACTGCTGATGAAATCACCGTTTGAATGCTGCAAAACCCCCAAATTATTATAGATTGTTGCAACCCAAATGGAATCACCGATCGACTGCCAGAAGGCTAAAGACTTTTCATAGACGTTTTCCGCAGCCGAGAATTGGCCCAGCCTTTCGTGAATAGCGCCCAATTCTACAAGCATTCGGGCAGTATCCTCTTCGTTTTTCCCTTGTTCGCTTATTTTTATTGCTTGGTTAAGTGTATCAAGGGCTTCATTTAAGTAGCCTGTTTGATATAAAATCATTCCTTTAGCTCTGAGCGCTTCCGAGAAAAGCGATTGCATCCCAGATTTTCTTGAAGTAAGCGTTATTGCTTTTTCGGCATCCGCCTTAGCTGAAGCATAGTTACCCAAGATCCTTAAAGCAGATGACCTGCGGATGAGGTTGTCAGCAAGGCTTTTCTCATTTTTAAACCCCATCAGCATTTCAATCACTTTATCAAGTAAATCCTTACCTTCCTGGATATGCCCTTGATTGAAAGTAACAGTTGCTTGAATGGATAACAATGCTGGATTGCTATTGATAATTTCTGCCGGCAGGATACCAAGCCATCCAGATAATTTTTTTACCTTTCCTCTGGCAATAAAAACTGATCCGATGCGCTCAATAAGCGCCTCAATAGCGCACAGATCTCCGAGATTTGTGTATATTTCAAAAACTTTTTCCCAATCTTCTTTTGCAGAATAAAACCTGGCTAAAGCAAGTTTTATTTTTTCTGCGTCTGCGGGACGCTGGGCTTCAAGCGTTGAACGAAGAAAATCACGAAATAAATGATGGTAGCGCAGCCATTGATACTCATCATCCACCGGCAGCACAAACAGGTTGTTGTGGAAGATTGATTCCATAAGCTGGTTCCAATCCTGCTCTTGGTCAAGAGCCTTGCCGATCACTTCGCGGCACATTTCAGTATTGAACTCTTCCAGAATAGATGAATTAAGCAAGAAAGCCTGAACATCTTCAGGCTGTTGTGAAAGAACTTGCTGAGCAAGGTAATCATAAAGCCCAATACCAGATGCGCGAGCGATCTTTATTGGTTCAGCAAGGCCCGTTCTCAGCATAGGAGAGGTGAGCAGCAATCCGGTTATCCAGCCTTCAGATGCTGCTGCGATATTTAACGCTTCTTCTTTATCAATTTCTTTCTTAAAAACCTGGTTATAGAGTCTCTGGATTTCTTCTGGCTGGAAGACAAGTTCTTCAATTGACAAACCTCCTACCTGCGCTCGTGCAACCATTAAAGGAAGGTCAGGCAGCGTAAGTAATTTGCGCGATGTAATGACGATATGGCAGTTATCATCGGCATGCTGAATAAACTCGCTCAGAAATGAGTCAATTTGTCCGCTTGACTTAAGTAAATGGTAATCATCAAGTACTACAATGAAATGCTCAGTGATCATTTCATAGATGCTGTTGGTAATTACCGAAATTAAATAATTTATATTAAGGGTGTCGGCGGGAACAGTTTTTAATATTTTTATCGCTTCATCACCAAACTCCGGAAATTGTTTTTTAATTGAAAATATAAAGTGAGAAAGAAAACGATAAAGGTCATTATCCAGCGGATCAAGAGAAAGCCAGCAGATCGGCCAGTCAAACTGATCAGCAAAATCAATAAGCAGTGATGTTTTTCCATAGCCGGCAGGCGCTGCAATTATTATCAAGCGGAAATCTAGTAGATCACTCATTAATTCCAGAAGGCGCGGGCGTGTAAGAAGTTCTTTACGACGCTGTGGAATAATGATCTTGGTCTGTGAAATCAGCTGTTCATCAGGCATTTTAAATTATTTTATCAGTTTGAATCCAAATCTAACAAATTACTAAATCAATTGTTCAATTCATGGATTGGGAATACCATTAGATAAAGAGGTTCATGATAGAATTTTTTAAATTTATGAAAATCCTTCACATCGTTGGAGCACGACCTCAATTCATCAAAGCCGCGATGGTCTCCCGGGCGTGGAACCAAAGCGGGGAAGAAGCAATATTGCATACCGGGCAGCACTATGATGAAAACATGTCCCGGTTGTTTTTTGAGGAATTGGGTTTGTGCGAACCAACTATCAATTTGGGCGCAGGCAGCGGTTCTCATGCTGAACAAACCAGCCGTATGCTGTTAGGCATTGATGATTATCTTGAAAAAAGAAATCCGGATTGGATAATCATCTATGGAGATACCAATTCAACACTGGCAGGGGCATTATGCGCAGCCAAAAGGCTGATTAAAACAGCCCATGTGGAAGCAGGGCTGCGTTCATTTAATCGGTCAATGCCCGAAGAGATAAACCGGGTAGTGAGTGATACGCTGGCAAATCTGCTATTTTGCCCGACAGATCAGGCAGTAAAAAATCTTAAAGCCGAAGGCATTTCACAGGGAGTATTCAATACTGGTGATGTAATGGCTGATGGGCTATATTTTTTTTTGAAAGTGGCAGAAGAAAAATCAGTCATCCTGACAAAATTAGACCTTACTCCAAAACAATATGCCCTGGCAACACTCCACAGAGGTGGAAATGTTGATAATAAGATTAATTTGTCTGCAATTTTAAAAGGTTTTGAAAAAATTAATTTTCCGATCATCTTTCCGATTCACCCAAGAACATGCAAGATGCTGGAACAGTTCGCTTTGGAAGTTCCAGAAAACGTTCACCTGATCGAACCTCTTGGGTATTTGGATATGTTGATGATGGAAGAATATGCAGAATGCATTTTGACGGATTCAGGGGGTATACAGAAAGAAGCATATCTGTTGGGGACGCGCTGTATCACACTTCGAGAAGAGACAGAATGGGTTGAAACAGTATCCTCTGGATGGAATTGCCTCACTGGCGCAGACAGCAGTAAAATTGCATCAAGGTTTTACGACTTCAAACCTAAAGACAGCAGACCTGATATTTATGGGGACGGGCATGCCGCTGAAAAAATTGTAGAAATTCTAAAATCAAGTTAGGACCAGAGGTGGCTTTTGGCTCCTTTTATTCACGCAACAGCTGAGGTTGCTGAGACAGCAAAAATTGGGGAGGGCACCAAAATCTGGCATCAAGGCCAAATCCGGCCAGATGCCCAGGTCGGTAAGAATTGTAATTTTGGCAAGGGTGTTTTTATCGATTCCGGTGTGCAGATTGGTGATAACGTCAAGATCCAGAACTATGTCTCGGTTTATCACGGTGTAACTGTGGAAGATGGAGTTTTCATCGGACCGCATGTCTGCTTCACCAATGATATGCACCCGCGTGCAATCAACGTTGATGGCTCTCCAAAAGCTGCTGATGACTGGGTGTTGAGTACAACACTGGTCAAACGCGGAGCGGCAATTGGCGCAAATTCAACCATTCGCTGCGGTGTTACGCTGGGTGAATGGTCGATGATCGGTTCTGGAAGTGTGGTCACCAAGGATGTTCCGGATTT
>CAZBNE010000013.1:0-35932 GCA_964493155.1 uncultured Pelolinea sp. | reverse complement strand
GAAGATAAAGTCAAAGCTGGTTTATTGATACCGGATAATTTCGGTCGGGCTATCGTCAGCGGGGAGCCGGTGCAGGTGCAGTTCTATATTAACGGGTCGGTTGAACCCAGCACGGCGCAGGCGGTCGAGTTGAAATTAAGCGCAATCAGCCAATCGGTGGCGCAAAATATCCTGGTTAAACGGATTCAGCTGGGAGGAAATAATCTGGTTTCCAACCTGCCGATCGATGCCAAAATAAAAATGCTTTTCAACCCTAACGGCAATTATAAACTCTACATGATCCCCGGCCTTATCCCGATCATCTTGCAAGTCCAGACTTTGCTGCTGTCAGCGCTGGCAATTGTCAAGGAAAGGGAACAAGGTACCATGGAACAGCTGATCGTCACACCCATCCGCTCCTGGGAACTGATGCTGGGAAAGATCATCCCCTACCTGGTGGTTACTTTGGTCAATACCATCGCGCTGATCTGGCTGGGGGGCTGGATCTTCGGCGTGCAGGTGGCCGGCAATTACTGGCAGCTGGTCGGATTGAGTATGGTCTTCAGCCTGGGATCACTGGGTATGGGTGTGCTCATTTCGAATCTGGCTGAATCGCAGATGCAGGCAGTATATCTGGCAGTTTTTATTGTGCTGATCCCGGCGATCATCCTTTCAGGGCTCCTGCTTCCACGTGACGGCATGCCGGCCTTTACCTACTGGTTCGGCGAGTTCCTGCCCGTCACGCATTTCCTTGAGATCACGCGCAGCATTATGCTGAAAGGCGTGGGGTCATCAGTAGTCTGGGGATCGATCTGGCCTATGCTGGTTCTTAGTGTGGTGTATTTTGGAGCCAGCGTGGCAACTTTCAGAAAGAAAATGTAAATTGCATAGACAAATTGGAGGTTTAAAAATATGAGAAAGTCATCAAAATTTATCGCTCTTATCCTTCTGGCAGCCTTACTGCTGCAGGGATGTGCGGCCGGCAACAGGAACAATGATGGCAAACTGAGCGCGTCCGGTACGATCGAATCCAAAAGCATCAGCATTGCTCCGGAAATTGGAGGCGTGGTTTCCGAGGTGCTGGCTGAAGAGGGAAGTGAAGTCCGGGCAGGCGATGTGCTTTTCCGCATGGATAGCACGCTGCTCCAATCACAACTCGACCAGGCGAGCGCATCCGTGGTCACTGCTGAAGCCGCCCTGGAAGCGGCAATGGTGATTCAGGCAAACGCTGACCTGCAGTACCAGTCGGTTATTCAGGGTGCCCGCCAGCAGTATGCGGAAGATCTGGATGATGAATGGCGCGAGAGCCAACCTGCCGATTTTGACCTGCCAGTTTGGTACTTTACCCGCGACGAGCGCATTGAGGCTGCCAAGAATCTGGTGGATTCCACCGCAGGAGACTTAATCAAACAAAATGAAAAGCTGGCGCTGGTCCTGAAAGACGTCAAGAATGTGGATTTTGTGGCGCTTGAAAAGGAACTTGCTGCCGCCCAGGTTGAATATGAAGTGGCGGATGCTGCACAAGATTTTGTGGGTAAAGCGTCAGAAAGCAAGGAAATGGACGATGCCGCCGACGATGCCTTCGAACTCAAGGAAACAAAGTTGGATGATGTTCAGAAACGCTATGATCAGGCACTGGATACGCGGGCGGCCGAGGACGTACTCAAAGCACGCGCAGATGTGGGCTTGGCACAGGTAACCTATGATGAGGCTGTAAACCAATGGCAAGCCCTCCTGATCGGCGACGATTCCCTGCAGGTCAAGATCGCGGAAATGGCAGTCCAGCAAGCGGAGAAAAACACCGCACAAGCTGAAGCGGGATTGGCCCAGGCGCAGGCATCCTTGAAAACCTTCCAGATACAGATGGAAAAAACATCTGTTACCTCGCCCATCTCCGGAGTGATATTATCGCAAAATCTGGATGAGGGTGAAATGGTCGGCGCCGGCGGCGTGGTGATGACTGTTGGTAATATTGACAAAGTATCCCTCACTGTTTACATACCGGAAGAACGCTATGGGCAGGTACGCACCGGACAGGAAGTTATCGTGATGGTGGACTCATATCCTGAAAAGACCTTTTCCGGCAGCGTCAGCTATATCGCGGATGAAGCCGAGTTCACACCCAGTAACGTTCAGACTGCGGAAGGCCGCAAGGCAACGGTCTTTGCCGTGAAAATAACCATCGCAAATGCCAGCCATGACCTGAAACCCGGAATGCCGGCAGATGTGGATTTTATCTTTGAATAATGAGCTGATCAAACTTTAATTGGTCAAAGCTACAGGAATGATAGGGCGCACAGTCATGTGCGCTCTATTCATTAAAAACTAACAATGATCCTTTGACAACGCGCGTCAGGCTTGATGGCGGGCTTTTGGGAAGCCTGACAAGCTTCATTTCTTCCTGATTGAATTGCACATTTCCTGCGAACAGGGTGAAAGATCAATGCAATTGTTCCATATTGGATGGCAGCGTTTCGCTGCTCATGCGCTTGCGCTGGCCAGACCGGGCAGGTCGATGCCTTTTTCTTCCTTGAACTGCATCGTATAAAACGCACTATACAGCCCTTTGAGCGCTATTAATTGCGCATGCGATCCTTTTTCCACGATCCTGCCATTGTCAATGACCAGGATCTCATCGCACAGCCGGATGGTTGAGAGCCGGTGGGCGATGATGATCGCCATCCGGTTGGCGAGCAGCTTTCTCAGTGCGCTTTGCAGTACCAACTCGGTATAAGGGTCTATGCTCGAGGTTGCCTCATCAAGGATCAGCAGCTTTGGGTCCATCAACAGGGTTCTTGCGAAACTGGTAAGCTGCCTTTGCCCGATCGAGATGTTGGAAGAACCTTCTTGAATAACATAGTCATAACCGCCTGGCAGCTGCATAATGAATTCATGCGCTCCAACGATACGGGCTGCCTTGACCACTTCTTCAGCGGATGCTTCAGGTTTGCCAAAACGGATGTTATCGCGGATAGTCATGGGGAAGAGAAAGGAGTCCTGCAGAACAGTGCTCATATGCGTACGCAGGTCAGCGATAGTGATCTGTTTGACGTCATATCCATTGACAAATATTTTTCCGCTCAATGGATTATAGAAGCGTTCCAGCAGGTTGATGATGGTGCTCTTGCCGGCACCGGTTGGCCCGACGAAAGCCAGTTTTTTGGCGTCATGCAGTTCAAAACTGATATCTTCGATAACCGGCGAACGCGGTTCATAGCCAAAACTGACATTCTCGAATTTCACCTCGGTAATGGTATCGATCTTCATAGCCTTTCCCGGGGCGGGATCCTTGACCTCAGTTTTGGTATCCAGAAGATCAAAAATCCTTTCCAACGATGACATGCCTGATTGGTACTGATCAAACGCGGTGAGCAGGGTCATTAAAGGCACAAAATAAGAGAACTGGTACTCCAAAAACGCGACAAGAACACCCAGGCTGATGCCCCCGTTCAGGTACAGGTTGGATCCATACCAGAGGATTAGCAGGGTGCCAATGATACGCATGATCTGAACGATGGGCAGGTAGATGGTTGAGACCAGTATGGTCCTCTTCCATGTATTTACAACCTTGGCGTTGGTCGCATCAAAATCATCCGCGGCTACCTTGTCTTTGACGAAAGCTTTGATCACTTTCATGCCCGCGCAATTTTCCTGCATCTTGGCGATCAAACCAGCCAGGTTGGTCAGCGAAATGCGGTACTGCTTTCTGGACAATTTCCCAAGAACCAATAATAGGATCAGAGCGATGGGCAGAATGGAAACGGCGATCAGGGCAAGTTTGAGATTAAGAAAGAAAATGATCACCAATGCACCCAGCATTGAGGCAGTATCCGTGATCATGGCTGTCAGACCCATACGCATGAAGATCCTCACCTGCTGCGCGTCGGTTGTAGGCCTGGACATAATCCTGCCGATCTCGCCCTCGGAAAAATATTTAAGCGAGATTTTCTGCAGTTTTGCCACGCACTCATTTTTCAACCGCTCAACGGTATATTCTGACATGATCCTCATCTGATAGGTCTGAATGTACTGCATCAGATAGTTGCTGCCAGTAACCAGAATAAAAACGGGTATCCACCAGTAGAATCCGCTAAGATAAGACAGCTGCCCTGTTTTCGCCGCGGGTGAAATGATATCGTTGATCGCCAGAGCATGCAGGTATGGGGACAATAAACCTGTCAAAGCCCCGCCGATGATCGAGATGAATCCAAATATCAGATTCTTCCGGTAAGGCTTCAGGTATGTGTAGAACCTGGCCCATAGCGCTTTGTCTGAAAGCGTTCTTTTCCTGGTTTCCTCTGTTTTGGTGGAAAAGATGTTGCGCTCACTGTCCTCTTCAGTTTCTGAAAAAGATGCGGCGCGTCCATTCGCTTCCACAGAATCGGTAGGAAAAATATCACGCCGGTTCACATCTTCAACTTCTGTCGTGTGGATGGCTTGCCTGTTGGTCATTTTAGTTTGACTCCAAAATCTCTTCAGTCGTCTTGTCCAGCAGCTGGGTCTCGTAGATCTTCCTGTAAATACGCCCCTTATCCATCAATTCGCTGTGCGTGCCAAATTCCACGATGCAGCCGCCATCCAGCACCATGATCCTGTCGGCATTCTTGATGGTCGAGAGCCGCTGGGCGATGATAAAACATGTCCTTCCTTTTAAAGCCTCATCAATAGCCTCCTGGATCGCCTTCTCGGTTTTGGCGTCTACAAAAGAGAGCGAATCGTCCAGGATCAGGATCTTTGGATTGGTCAGCAGTGCTCTGGCGATGGTCAGCCGCTGTTTTTGCCCGCCGGATAAGGTGATTCCCCGTTCACCCACTTTTGTGTCATATTGTTCCGGGAGCGCTTCGATGAAATCATCGATGCGCGCAGATCTGGCTGCCGCCTTAACCTCTTCAGGGGTTGCATCATCTTTTCCAAAAGCGATATTGCTTTTAATCGTTCCTGAGAAAAGGAAAACATCCTGCAGTACCAATCCTATCTGCCGCCTCAGAGAGCTGACTTTAAATTTGCGGATATCATTGCCATCGATTTTTATACAGCCTGAATCAACATCATAAAACCTTGGAATAAGATAGATCAGGGAAGTCTTTCCGGTTCCCGTGGCTCCCAGAATCGCGATCTTTTCACCCGGCCTGGCAGTGAAATTAATGTCCTTTAAGACCGGTCTGTCCTGGGCATATCCGAAGGTCACATTCTGAAATTCCACCTCGCCCCGGCCGATGGTGATATCACGCGCATCCATTTCATCATCAACATCACCAGGTGTATCCATCAGCGCAAATACCCTTTCAGATGCCGACGCCGCATTGACCATCGCGCCCGAAAACATGGCAAAATCGCGCAGCGGGATCGAAGTTCTGATCATGTATCTGGCGAAGAGCAGGATGCCGCCCAGGGTCAGGGCGCCGGATAAAACCATGTTCGCGCCGATCACATACACCAGCGCAATGCCCAGGGTCAGAATGTTGGGGGCGGAAGGCATATATTGGGCCTGTATCTTGCCTGCGCGGATGGCGATATGGGTAAATCTTTCGCTGATTGCCTGGTTGCCTTTGTCCATCTCGTCTTCTCGCTGGAAGATGCGTATATTTTTCATGCCGACGATATTTTGCTGCACGTAAGCGCCTACCTTGCCCAGGATAAGCTGCATTTTCCTGAAGAGCGGCATGGTGATCCTGAAGGCTTTCGCCTGAAAATAAAAGACAAAAGGCATCGGAAACATCGCCACCAGGCATAAAACCGGGTTGATCGAATTCATCATCCAGAAAATGAGGCCGATCGTGAAAACTGTGTTAAGCAGAACGCTGAGCCAGGTCTTCAGAAAATTATCGACGAACTGCATATCGGTGGTGGCTCTGGATGTCAGGTCTCCCACGGAATTGGTATCGAAAAAAGCAAATGATTTTCCCTGCACAGATCTGTAATAAGCACTGCGAATGTCTCCGACCACATCTTCCGCCAGTACACCATTAAGATACAGGATAACAAAATTGACCAGGCTCCAGCTTACTGCCGCAAGCAGTATCTTCACCAGCAATCCCGCAAGCGGTGCGGCGTTATGTGGTGTAATGACCTGGTCAATGACCTGTGACGTGTATTTCGGCTCAAGCAGGAACAGGTAAGATCTCAAAGCGGCCAGTAAGGTGATAAAGATCACGAGCGGCAGGTATGGCTGGTGATATTTAAGCATCTTCCTGAAGGTCTTTAAAGTAAGCAGAATACTCTTGGGGGTTTCCTCAATTGTATTGAAATATTCAAGAATTGGTTGTGCAACACTCATCTAACACCTTCAAAAAATACAGCAAAATTCATTTTTTTGTTTGGCAGGTAAGAAAAATTCAGATTCTTGGTACCCATTTCTTTAACATAAAAAAAGGCATCACATTGCCCACAGTGTTATACCACAAATGTTATCCCTGGGTTCCATGCAGCAGATAGCTCTGCTTTTCGTCGTCTGACCGAAATCTCCCCAAACCAATTGCGATTCAAGCAGCAGATCAGTTTCTGCAGCCTGACACCCGCAGCCGCCGGATATTCCTCTTTACTCGTTTTGGGATATACCAGAACGACCAGCCAGCGACTCTGCCAATAATAACACCATCACCGGTTACGAAATCTCTAAAGGGTAAATTACTCCCGCTGAACACATGGTAATCCCTGATGAAATGCCCATATTAAATGGGACTAGGTTAATTGTTTTATTTTCACGCCCAACCTATGATCCCATTGAGGTAAAATGAGGTGCAATGCATCCAAAATTCAAAAACCTGATCAAAGATCCCGGTTTTGAAGACCTGCGGAAATTCGTTTCAGAAATGCCCGCGGCAGTAAAGACCAGCCGCGGTAATTACTGCGTCAAAACCAGGGTAACCGCCCGCTCGCCGCAGTCGACCTTTTTCGTTTCGAATAAGGATATTGGTCACCCGTGTATATCCGCTGGTGAATACCGGCGGCTGGCGCAACTCCAGAATGAATACATCTCCCGGTGTGAAATGATTTCAATTGAGGGCAGCATCGGGCCTGATGCTGATTTTCAGGTAGGCTGCCACCTGCTGGTTGAGAAGCAATTTGCCAATATAGCAGCCATGCAGCAGCAGCTTTATTTTCCCCGCTCCGGAAGCCCCCGTAAGGAATTCACCGTTATCCAGACACCCGGGCTGTCAGTGCCAGGCTACCCCAATGAGCGCGCCATCACTGTGGACCTGGAAAGCGCTACAACCCGCGTTATGGGTAGTGATTATTTCGGCGAGTCAAAAAAGGGCGGTTTAAGGATGTGGAACCAATGGGTCTGTGATGCCGGCGGGCTGGGGCTGCATGCAGGCTGCAAGGTATATCCGGATATTGGCGGTGAAGAAAAACTGATACTGGTCATCGGATTATCCGGCACCGGCAAGACCTCCACCGTATTCAAACCCCAGTTCGGTTCACTGCCCGTTCAGGATGACTTCTGCGCCTTGCTGCCCGACGGATCTGTTCGGGCGACCGAGAACGGTTGTTTTGCCAAAACCTTCAACCTGGACAAGAAAAATGAAGCGGTGATCTTTAACGCACTAACGCAGCCAGATTCCTGGCTGGAAAATGTGACCGTTAATGGGAATGGTGAGATCGATTTCAGGGATGGCAGCGTCACCACCAACGGCCGGGGCACATTCCGGCTGGAACACATCAACCATCGCAGCCCCAGCGGCCTACCAAAAGTGAGCGCAATCATCTTCCTGAACCGCAATTTCAACATCATCCCGGCTGTCGTAAAGTTAAGGCAGGCACAAGCTGCAGCGTACTTTATGCTGGGCGAGACCACCGGCACGTCTGCCGGGGGATCGGCGGAAGCGGGAAAATTCCTGCGCGTCCCGGGCACCAATCCTTTCTTCTGCCAGCAGGATTTCATTCAGGGCAACCGCTTTTACGACCTGCTGAAAGCCAATAGCAACATCCAGGTTTTTCTTTTTAACACTGGCTGCGTGGGTGGGCGCGAGGAAAGCAGTCAAGCCAAAAAAGTAAGCCTGCGGGACAGTTCAGCTATTTTGGAAGCTGTCATGCTGGGCGCAGTCCAATGGAAAGAAGATCCCCAGTTCGGGTATGAGGTCGCGGAGCATATCCCCGGCATTGAGGATGAGGATCTGCTTCAGCCGCAGCGTCTGTACGCTAAGCAGGGTCGGAAAAGTGAATATCTTTCGACTGCTGAGCAGATTTGCAGTGATAGAACCGAATATCTCAACCAGTTTGACGGGTTGTACGAAGCCATAAAAAAAGCGATCTAAATTCACAGGATATATGTGCCCTTCCATCCCCGGGATGCGGCCATGATATGATTCTTTCAGTTCGCTCAGGTGTGTTCCACAAAATAGCCATTGTGAGTCCCCCGTTATCTGGCCGATGCAAGTCTCGTTTTTGAGCGAGACAATCTGTTGTCAATGGAAAAGGATAAATGCGCGGCAGATTGCTTCGGCTTGTTGATGCAAGCCTCGCAATCAAGGCTTAATGGTGAAAGTTCAGATCACCCAGTGATTCAGAAAGATCCTGAGAGATTCGTTGCGGGGCTGCCAGATCACATGCTGTGCATCCCCTTTTTCAGTGATCAAGCCCCTTTCCAAAAAGAGGACCTCATCCGATAGGCGCAATGCCTGCGCGGGTGAATGCGTTGAAAAAATAAGCGTGCAGCCGGTTCTTGCCACGTATTCATTCAAGGCTTTTTCGATCAGGTCCATACCGCGAATATCCGCCGAGGCTGTGGGCTCATCCAGCAGCAGCAGGCTGTGCGGGACGGCGATCACTCGGGCAAAGGCCAGGCGCTGGGTTTCGCCGCCGGAAAGACGATTACCGCGCGTAGACCGCAGATGGTCAATCCCCACAGATCGCAGCACATCCAATTCTTCATCGCCCTCGATATCCCTTTTCCCGTAAGCCATGCGGATATTCTCTCTGACCGAAAAGCTGAAGGCATAGGCAATCTGCGGCATATATCCCATTTCGGCAGCATATGGATTGCTAATTTCGCCCATCTGCGGGGTGATAATCCCTGCAATCAAACGCAGGAGAGTGGTCTTGCCGCAGCCGTTGCCGCCGATCAGCGCATAGCGTCTGCCGGATTCGAATACCAGCTCCGGGATATCCAGCACCATCTGCGCCCTGTAACCGGCTTTTATTCCTTTAAATCTGATCATTCCGTTCCCAGGGACTCCAGTTTCTGCACCAGCGCGTTAATCATGAAAGACAGCAGCAGCAGCACAACCCCCAGGGCAATAGCAAATTTGAACTTTCCCATGTTGGTCTGCAGCATGATGGCAGTGGTCATAACGCGTGTCTTGAACTGCACATTGCCGCCCACGATTTGCACCGCGCCCACTTCTGCGATCGAGCGGCCAAAACCAGCCATGATGACAGACACCAACTGCGAGCGGCATTCATAGAAAATATAAAAAAGCTGCTTCATTGGGCGAATGCCCAACCCGATTGCCGTCTCTTTGATCTGCGGCGCTTTAAGCGACACGATGCCGCTGGCCAATCCTGTAATGATGGGGGTGATCAAGACCACCTGGGCAATCACCATGGCTTTAACGGAGTAAAGCAGTTTCAGCGTTCCCAGCGGCCCGCTGCGCGAGAGCAGCAGAAAAACAGCCAGGCCGGCCACCACCGGCGGCAGGCCCATCAGGGTATTGGTGAGGCGGTTGATCCAGGGCTTTGCCCGGAACTCGCTGCTGCCAAGCAGGATGCCCAGCGGCAGACCCAGCGCGGATGAGATCAGTGTGCTGAAAAAGGACATCCGCAGCGTAACCGCAATGATCCCGCGCAATTCAGGATCCGCTCCAAATAGCAGCTTAAAAGCGTCAATCAGATAGTTCAATCAATCCGTTAATTAATTAGTTTATGCTCATTAAGAGCAGGAGGCCTTTCAGCCTCCTGCATCTGCGTCAGGCATTATCTCATCGCGAAGAATAATTGCTCTCCGTAATCTTGCATGCCGTAATTGTCGATCAGGTCCAGCGCCTTGGGTGAAGTCATCCAATTAATAAATGCCAGAGCGCCGTCATAATTGGTGTCTGCATAGCGTGCCGGGGTGACAGCGATCATTGAATAGGTATTCTTCATCTCATCTGATTCTTCCTTGAGGATCACCAGACCGTTCTTGTTAGTTAAATATGTGGCCTTGTCTGAAAGAGTGTAGGCTGTTTTCTCGCCTGCCATCGTGAGCGCCGCGCCCATTCCACCGCCGATATTGATATACCAGTCTCCGCTGGGTTCGATCTCGGCCGCTGACCAGATTTTTAATTCCGCCTTATGAGTACCGCTTTCATCCCCGCGGGTAATGAAAGGCGTTTCTAAGGCAGCAATGGCTTTAAAGGCGTCAATGGCGGTGGCGGCATCTTTCACGCCTGCCGGGTCGCTTTCAGGCCCAACGATCACAAAATAATTGAACATGAACGGCACGCGTTCCTCGTCGAAACCCTCGCCGATGAACTCTTCCTCACTCGCCTTGGCGTGCACCAACAGGGCGTCAGCGTCACCGGTGCGCGCTTTTTCGATCGCGGCTCCGGTACCGGCTGAAGTGATCTCCAGCTTGTAGCCAGTATCAGCTTCAAAGACCGGCTGCAGGTAGGCCATCAATCCCGAATCGTTGACCGAGGTGGTGGTTGAAAGCCGGATGACCGGGTTGGCAATGGCAGTGGGCGCCGATGGTTCGGTGGGGGCTGTAGCCGGTGGTTCGGTGGCGGCTGGCACGGCTGTGGGTGCTTCGGCTGCCTGGGGTGCGCACGCGGCCAAACTAACGATAAAGGCGCAGGCGCATACGAAATACAAAACTTTCTTCATCTGAATCTCCTTTCCAAAATACGGGAGGCGGCGCTATTTCTGGTGCCACCCTCGAGCAGATCGGCGCTTTCATTTTACCAACCTGCTGCCGCCCGCATACCCATGGTTTGACCGAAGGGAATGCGGGTCGAAGACAGGGACTATTATACAGAAAACAGGCAATCAAGTCAATTTAAAAATGGGAAAGGAATTATTTAACTATCTAAACGTGGTCCGCGCCGGACAGCATTTCAACAGCATGCGCCATAACCGGCAGGAAAATCTGCAGGCATTCGACTGCCGCCCCGGGGCTGCCCGGCAGGTTGATGATCAGGGTTCTGCCGCGTATCCCGGCGGCAGCCCGGGAAAGCATGGCGCGTTCAGTTATTTTCAGACTGGCGCTGCGCATTGCTTCAGTAATGCCGGGTGCGCTGCGTGCGGCTACAGCCAGGGTCGCTTCGGGGGTCACATCACGCGGTGAAAAGCCGGTTCCGCCGGTTGTGAAAATAATATCCACGCCATCCTCATCCGCCAGTTCGACCAAAGCTGCCTTGATCTGCCCGATCTCATCCGGCAGGATGCGTATTTGCCCGATCTCAGCCATACCTGCCAGCGCCGCGCATAGTGCCGGTCCGCTCAGGTCTTCGCGCTCACCCGTAAAACTCCGGTCGCTGATGGTCAGAACCGCCACTCTAATGGTTTGCTTGGATGGCGATCTCATCTCCGGCTTTCACTTCCCCCGCTTGGATCACGCGTGCGAAAATGCCTTCAAGCGGCATCACGCACTGCCCTACCTGCTGATAAACCTGGCAGTGCTGGTGGCATTCCTTGCCGATCTGGGTCACTTCCAGCAGCGCGTTGCCCACCTTAAGGCAAGTGCCGACAGGCAGGCTGAAGAGTTCGATCCCTTCAGTGGTGATGTTCTCGGCAAAAATACCCGGCTTTAATCCTTTCACGCCCATTTCGGACATCCGGTCCACGCTTTCCTGGGCCAGCAAGCTGACCTGACGGTGCCAGCTTCCGGCGTGCGCATCACCTTCAATGCCGTGTTCAGGTCGCAGGCACGCGCTTTCAACAGGATTCTTAATGGTGCCCTTCTTTTTGCTGATATTGACTGACAGAACGCGCGCCATAGCCTTACCCCCCGATCCGGATCATTTCGCGGTCGGCCACAAAATCACTTTCAAAGCTATGCTCGCGCGGCTTATGGTAAATAACATCGCGGATAACGCGGGCTAATTCCACATCTTTTCCATGGAGCGCTTCTTTGAGGGAAACCTCCACCGATCTCCCCAAACACGGCCTCAGCATTCCGTCGCTCATCACACGGATGCGGTTGCAGCCAGAACAAAAGCGGTGGTAAATGGGACTGATGAATCCCACTCGTCCCTGGTGTCCATCGATCTGGTAATCGCGCGATGGCTGCCCGGCATAACGTGGGGATATCGGTTTCAGATAAGGCCTGGCCTTGATCAGCTCATCATTATTGATGCGCAGAGCGCTGTCCGTGCCCTGTGCGGTCATCGGCATCAGTTCAATGATGCGCACATCCAGCGGCCGGTCATGCGTCAGCGCGATCAGGTTGTCCACCTCATCATCATTGACGCCTCTGATCAAAACCATGTTGATCTTTACCGGTGACAACCCGACAGCCAGCGCTTCCTGCAAACCCTCCAGGACTTTTGCCAGATCGCCGCCGGTCAGTTCATGAAATTTATTCGGGTCAAGTGAATCCAGGCTGATGTTGATGCGCGTAAGGCCTGCTCTTTTCAGGTCAGCAGCCATACCCGCCAGCATCTGCCCGTTTGAAGTCATGGAAAGGTCTGTGATGCCTTCGATCTGACGAATACCACTGATGATCTCCAGAATGTCCCTGCGTAGCAGCGGCTCGCCGCCGGTCAGGCGTACACGCTCAATGCCCAGGCTGACGCACGCGCGCGTGATGCGCACCAGCTCGCCGGCACTCAGCTCTGCGGCTTTGGGGCAGGCGCCTTCATCCTTGCGGCAGTAGACACAGCGCAGCGTGCATCGCTCTGTGACGGACAACCTCAGGTAATTTATTTTCCGGCCGAATTGGTCCAGCATTACTCTTCGTCTTTCTCTGCGCGCTGGTACACGCCCGATTTGCCGCCGCTTTTTTTGACCAGGTAAACCTCTGTGATCAGCATACCGCGATCAATGGATTTGCACATGTCATAAATGGTCAGGGCTGCAACGCAGGCGGCGCTCAGCGCTTCCATTTCAGCACCGGTGGCACCGCGGCAGGTGACAGTCGTTTCAATCATAATGGCATCCGGCGGGCAAGTCTGGATATCTACCTCCGCGAAATCGATCACGAGCGGGTGGCACAACGGGATCAGCTCCGGTGTGCGTTTGGCAGCCATGATGCCGGCAATGCGCGCCGCCGCAAACACATCCCCTTTCTCAATCGTCCCGGACTGGATGCGTGCCAGGGTTTCCGCCTTCATTTTAACTGAAGCATGCGCCACCGCGGTTCGCACGGTTGCGCTTTTTAAACTCACATCTACCATGCGGGCTTCACCCGCGTCATTTAAGTGAGAGAATGCCATGCCTTTATTTTTCCAGGTTCCTTTATATCATAACCGCCCATAGCCTGCAAGCGCTCACGAAATTCGCGGCTGGCGAGCACCTCCAGAAAACGGCGCACCGGCTCCAGTTCAAGCGCGCCTTCCATCAGGACAAAATCATAGGTCTCATCGGCGATCGGCACGAAATCCAGCTGGTACATCTTTGCCGCCGCCAGAATGCCCAGCCCCGCATCTGCCGTACCTGCAGCGATAGCTGCTGCGACGGCGGTGTGCGTGTACTCTTCACGTTCATATCCGCTGATCGAATGCGGATCAAGACCATTCTGTTTGGCCAGAAAATCACACAAAATGCGCGTTCCGCTGCCTTTCTGCCGGTTGACATAGGTCAACCCCGGCAGGTCGCGCATATCGCGGATGCCTTTTGGATTTCCGCGGGCGACCATCAGCCCCTGCGCACGCTGCACACACTCGACCAAAACAGCCCCGCTGCCCGGCAGAAGCCGCCGCAGGTAGGGCGCATTGTATTCGCCACTATCCTCATCCAACAGGTGAATGCCCCCCAGGTGCGCTTCAGCGCGTTTGATGGCCATGATCGCGCCCATACTGCCGACATGCGTGGAAGCCACCTGGCTGCCGGGGCATGTGCGCCGCAGGATATCCGCAGCCTCATCCACCAGCGGATCATGGCTGCCGGTGATGACCAGCGCGTTTTGAACACTCTCTATCGGGCTTAATAGCCTTACCTTCACCTTGTCATCAGCTTCATAGCCTTCGGAATTCTGCGGGATCTCGATCATCCCGTCTGCTTTAACGAACGATGTGACCACGCCCGCCCCGCGGTTTAACGGCACCGCCACCAGCCGGCCGCCCACCTGCCCGAGCCGCACCCTGACAAATTCCAGGTATTTTAGTGAGGAGGGCAGCCTGCGCGATAACACCGCCTGTGCGTACTGTGCGGGCGGGTCTTGCTGGCGGGTGAGCAAATTGAGGATATGCCTGAAGATCACATCCAGCACGATGATGCCGGATACAGGGTAACCAGGCACGCCGATCACCGGCACGCAGCCGTTATTGCCAGGTTTTTGCATCGCGCCCAGGATGGCCGGCTTGCCGGGTTTGATGGCAATGCCGTGCAGCGCGACCTCGCCGACCTGGCGTAGTGCATCAGGCGTATAGTCTTCCCGACCTGCGGACGAGCCGGCATTGATAATGAGCGCGTCACACTCCTTTGCTGCCGCCTGCAGGACGCTGCTGATAGCCTGCAGGTCGTCGCGTACGATCGGATAGATTTTTGGTACGCAGCCCCATTTAACCAGCATGCCGGAAAAGATCGCCGAATTGAATTCAATAATATCGCCCTTTTTGGGCTCCCCGCCCGGCGTCACGACCTCATCGCCTGAAGGGATGATCCCGACCAGCGGTTTTTTCACCACTTCCACCTGTGAGATGCCGGCCGCCAGCAGGGCGCCTATGCCTGCCGGCGTGATGCGGGAAAATGAAGGCAGCACCATATCGCCGGCGCTGATATCCTCGCCGATCTGCCGGATATTCTGCCAGGGCACCGCGGCTGAATAAAGCGTCGGCGTTCCAGCGTCATCCACCACATCCTCGATCATCACCACCGCGTCGCAGCCATCCGGCAGGGGGTCGCCTGTATCCACGCGCGTAAAGTCAGCCTCGTCCAGTTTGAGCGGCGTCGTTTCGGTGGTGCCGAAAGTGATGCGTGCGTTCAGGGCGATGCCGTCCATCGCGCAGGCGTTGTAATGCGGCGAACTGATGGCGGCATACACAGCCTGTGCTGTGATACGGTTGAGCGTATCGCGAGTTGGGATGGTTTCGGTCTGGTGCCGCAAGCCGCGCTGTTCGAGAAACTGGGTGTAAAAGGATATCGCTTCATCAAGTGCGGTATTGGTCAGGTATTGGAAAGGCATTTTTTCTCCTTAAAAATAGGTCACGCGCACCATTTCGCCTTTGGAAAGGCCTTCACGGTCGCGCGGGATGCGGATATAGCCGTCCGCTTCGTTCAGGGTGGCGATCAGGTTGGATTTGGTAATGATGGGAGCAACGGCGCTATTTCTCACCGCCACCGGGACCAGGTCTTCCCGCCCATGGTTGGAAGGTATGGCGCGAATGATGGGCAATTCATGAGTGCGCAAGACCGGGCTGGCGTCCAGCATCGCAAGAATCACCGGCTGCACCAGCAGCAGGCTCATGAAGAACGCCGCCTCCGGATTACCGGGCAGGCCGAAAACCGGTTTGCCATGCACGCTGCCCGCCAGGGTGGGTTTGCCCGGTTTCACCGCCAGGCCGTGGAACAAAACCTTGCCCAGGCTGGCCAGCGCATTGGGGATGGCGTCTTTTACACCCACGGATGTGCCGCCAGTAATAATGACCGCGTCATTCTCCGCGACTGCTTTGCTTAAAGCAGCTTCAATACGCTGCGGGTCATCCGGGTAGATGGCCGGTAAAGCGGGCAGGGCGCCGAAGGTCTGGACAGCGTAATGCAGCATGGGCCCATTCACATCTCTTATCCTGCCCGGCGGCAGGTCCGCACCAGCTTCAACCAGCTCATCGCCTGTGGACAGGATGGCCACGCGCGGCGGTGCCATGACCTGCGCGTCTTTGACGCCCAGTGCTGCCAGACTGCCGATATCCTTGATACCCAGGGTCTGGCCCTGGGGGTAGATGCGCATGCCAGGGCGGATGTCGTCACCTTTAAGGATCATATTCATGCCCGGCGCGCCGGGTTTGCTGATGCCGATCGTCCCGTCCCTGAAATCTTCCGCGTCTTCCAGCATCACCATCAGGTCGGCGCCGGCCGGCACTTCGCCGCCGGTGGGCACATAGGCACACTCGCTTTTATGAAGATCAATAGATGAAGGTTGACCCATTACCACTTCCCCCGCCATTCTCAGGATAGCCGGCATGGATTCCGAACAACCGAAAATATCGGCTGCCTTTACAGCGTAGCCATCCACCGTTGAGCGGTTGAATTCAGGCACTGTAATGCCAGCCACAATCTCCCCGGCAAGCACGCGGCCCCCCGCCGACAACAGCGGCACGGATTCGGCTTGTGTCCTGATCAGGCCAAATTCCCTCTGTAGCAATAGTTGAGCTTCATCAAGCGTGATCGTATTCAGCATGCGTGTTTTCCTTTGACTATTATTATGCCTTATTCCAATCATAACCAAAATTCAGCGGAAAAGTATTGGAATAAGGTCAGCAATTCCAGGGCTTTGCTGAAAGTAAAGGCAGCAAGAGAGCACCACCCGAAACGCGCTGATAAATTTTTCGATCCAACTAACCAAATACTATTTTTGGATAACATCGCCACATCATACTGGATATAATAAACAAAACCATGCCAACACAACCTGCGCAAAAAGAACAACACAGGGATTTTGAGTTCAACCTGAGAGAACTGGGCGGCTCGATGGGCGATTTTGGCACCCTCTTCCCCCTGGCCATCGGCTACATTGCCATCAATGGGCTGAATCCGGCCGGGCTTTTTATCGTGCTCGGGCTGACCAATCTCGCGCTCGGCCTGATCTATCGCATGCCCATGCCGCTTGAGCCCAAAAAACTGATCGCCGCCACCGCCATTTCACAGCGCTGGGCGCCTTCTCTGGTATACGCCTCTGGTTTCGGGCTGGGGCTCACCTGGCTTTTTCTGACCGCCAGCGGCTTGCTGAAATGGCTGGTGAAGGTCACACCCAAATATATCGTCTCGGGCATCCGCCTGGCGCTGGGACTGCTGCTCGCCTGGAAAGCACTGCAGCTCATGCAGCCTTCTCCGCTATTGGGGGCTTTTGCGGTGGCGGTTGTGCTGATCTTAAAAGATAACCGCCACGCACCCGCGGCGCTTGTGCTGCTGGCCATCGGCGTGGGCATGGTCGCCTGGCAGGGCCAGCTTCCTGCATTTACCGGATTTCAGGCTACGCTGCCCCCGCTTACACTGCCCAGGTTGAACGAGGTCTGGCAGGCCATGCTGCTGGCAGGCTTTGCGCAGATCCCGCTGACACTCTCCAACGCAGTGATCGCGCCCGCAGCGCTCATCCGTGAATATTTTCCTGAAAAAGAAGTCAGTGAGCAGAAGCTGATGCTGAACATGGGTGTGATGAACATTGCCGGCTCGCTCTTTGCGGGCATGCCCATGTGCCATGGCGCGGGCGGTTTTGCCGGCCAGTATTATTTTGGCGCCCGCACCGGAGGTGCGCCGATCATGGAAGGCCTGATCGAATTGGGCATCGGCCTGTTCCTCAGCCAGTACATTCTGGATGTGATGGTAAATTTCCCCATGCCGCTGGTTGCCGGCATGCTGCTGCTGGTGGGCATTCAGCTTTGCCTGAGCGCGCTAAAACTGCGCGGATGGGAGCTTGCCCTGGCTGCCATTACTGCAGCTGTTGGCGTGGCCACCAATATCGGCATCGGCTATATCATCGGGATCCTCTTTTCACTGGTTTACAGGAAATTTTTTGTCCGCAGCCCAGATTGATGATTACCTGTACCCTCGCTAACCCGTCATTACGACGCGTCTGTAGGATGAGAAAACAATCTGTAGCTTAACCACAAAATATTTTAGTGCACTGAAAGTGCACCTAACCACTATCTTATCCCGCCCGGCACTCGCTTAAAAATGAATATCCTGTTGATCCGCTCCCTGTGCTATGCTAAAAGAACCGAATAAATTTTCGTGCTTATCCGTTATATACATATGAACAAGAATGGTATTGCACCCACGCGAGGGAAGGATGCCGCAGGCGGCTGCTGAACTGGAGCTGATCGCACTTGCACAGGCGGGCGATCGCGCTGCCTTTGGCGAGCTGGTCACGCGTCACTATGAGGCTGTGCTGCGGGTGGTTTACCGCATGTGCGGCGACGCCCGGCTGGCTGAGGACGCTGCCCAGGATACCTTCCTGCGCGCCTGGCTCAGCCTGCCGCAGTTTGAGCCGCGCGCGCCCTTGCGCAGCTGGTTGTACCGCATCGCGCTCAACACCGCGCTGGATACGCTGCGCCGCAAACCGGTTGAAAACATTGAGGATAACGATGACAACCTGCAGTTGGCGGATCGCAATCCTTCACCTGAAGCCGCCTATCTTGAAAAAGAGCAGGCGCGCCTGGTGCAGGGCGCGGTCATGGCGCTGCCTGAAGCCTCACGCGCGGTGCTGGTACTGCGGGAATACGGCGGACTGGCTTATAGCGAAATCGCTTCAGCACTCGAGATCCCGGTCGGCACGGTCATGTCGCGCCTCAATTATGCGCGCGGCCTGCTGCACGAACAGCTGCTGGAATACCATCTGGAAACGGAGCAAAGCTATGCCTGAACATATCAGCACTCAACTGAATGCCTACCTTGACGGCGAACTGGACGCGCGCGCCCAGGATGAGGTATCAGCTCACCTGACAGCCTGCCCGTCATGCGCCGCTGAGCTGGAAGCGCTGCGCCGTGTCTCGCACATCCTACATGCCGCACCCCAGCCCGAATTCATTTCTGCTGATGACTTTAAGAGGCGGCTGATGCTGCAGCTCCCGCGACGGGAGGAAGATACCCAACCGCAGCCAGGGGACAATACAGACCGGCTGCTGTGGCTGGCGCCGGTGCTCGTTCTGGCGGGTTTGATCTTCCTGCGGGTAGCGCTCAGCCTGTCCGGACTGGTCACGCTTGCTGCCAGGGCTGGCGCCCTGCAAGGTGCACTGGACTGGGCAGTTGGCAGCCCGCAGCAAACGCGCTGGTTTGCCGCCGCACAGTTGGCTTTTGAAAGTATTTTAGGCCTGCGGCTGCCTTCAGGGCTGCGTTTACTGAACAGTGTTAGCCTCATCCTCGACGGCATGCTCACCCCTCTGCTCTGGCAGGCGGGCGCTGCAGGACTTTACTGGGCTGCCCTGGCACTGCTGTGTCGCAGTAGGTTTAATACTGCGCAGGCTGGTTCTTTTATAGAATGAGCTTCAATAAAGGTTGTCCAACAAGTTGTCCAACAAATTAAAGGTCATAATCAAGAAAGGAAATTTCAAAATGATAGATATCAAAAAAATTCTCAAGCGCTCCTGGCAGATCCTGTGGAGCTATAAGGTACTGTGGATATTCGGCATCCTGCTGGCACTCACCGCCGGCGGTTCAGGCGGCGGTGGCAGTAGTGGCTGGCGCAACCAGGCGTCCCTTGAGACGCCGGAGGGCTTCACACCCACATCACCCGACACCTTCCTCCCCGCGGATGCCCCTGCCTGGGTGCGGGAACTGGTCGATTGGTTTGTAAGGGATGTGGAACCGCTGTTCATCCATCCCGATCAGCACATCGGCACTTTCATCACCATCGGTGTCATCCTGCTGCTGGTATTAGTGGTTTTCAGCGTGATCGCCTCCTTCGTGCGCTACCCTGCCGAGACAGCGGTAATGCGCATGGTGGATGGCTACGAAACGGACGGCAGTAAGCTGAGCTTCAAACAGGGCTGGAAACTGGGCTGGAACCGGCGCGCCTTCCGCCTGTGGCTGATCGACCTGGTGTTGTCGCTGCCGGTGGTCTTTCTGATCGCGCTGTTGATCGGCGCAGGCCTGGCCGTATTCATGCCCGCCTTCGGCACTTCGTCACAACCCGGCACCGCGGCCATCGCGTCCTTTGTTGTCCTGGCTGTTATCGGGCTTTTCCTGGTGTTTATCGCTGCGCTGCTGCTGACTGTGGTGCGCAATTTCTTCGCGCGCGCGGCTGCGTTGGACGGATTGACCCTGGCAGAATCCTACAAAGCAGGCTGGGCTATGTTCAGGCGCAACTGGAAGAGCGCCGGGCTGATTCTGCTGGTCATGGCCGGCATTGGCATTCTATTCAGCATCGCCATGATCATCGCCTTCTTCGTTGCCATTCCAGCCTACATCTTCCTGCTGCTGCCCGCCGCACTGGCCGCGGCTGTGCCCGCCCTGATCGCTTACGGCATCGCGGGCATCTTCACCAGCGGGCCGCTGACCTGGGTCATCAGCGTCATCGCCGCTCTGCCGGTCTTCTTTACCGTGCTCTTCGCCCCGCTGATGCTGTTCAACGGCTGGTTCAAGCTCTTCCAGTCCAACGTCTGGACGCTCACCTATCGTGAGATCAAGGCCAAAGAAAGCCTGTCCGCTCCCGATCTGCCGGCGGTTGGCACTGCAAAAGTCGGCAAATAAGAACCAGCTTGAGCGAATATCAAATATAGATAAAGGCTGCCCTCGATTTGAGGGCAGCCTTTTTTGATCTTAAATGTTGGACTTCTCCAACGGATACCCTGCCTGAGAGCTACGCACCGTAACCCTATAGCTATGTCAAAACCAACCTACTCAATACTATTTACGAATTCTTCAGGAGTTTGAATAATTAAATTAAATTTACTTTTTAGAATATCTCGAAAAAATAGAATACCTTTGTCCCAAGTTAAAAAGACATCCCTTTTTTGTACAAGATGAGAATGTATATGATCCAAATCTCTCTGATCAGGATAATTTTTTATTTTCATATTTGAGTTATTTTCAATCTCTTGAAAAAATTTAACAAATTGATCATCTGCCAAATAATCACGCCCCAATACCCAATGACCTAATCGAGTGACTGAACCAGTTTCAAAAATATTCAACTCATCCAACTTGTTTATCTTATCTGATAAAGGTTCTCTTGGAATATCTTCTCTTATCCTTGCAGTTACGGCTATTTCAATTTTTCGCTGCATAGATAACGAAATTAGTTTTTCAATAATTTCCTTTTTAGGTCTTTTCTTCCAATACTCCTGCAACAAATTAGTATCGAGAGTTATTAGCATTTTTATTAATATGCGAGATATTATCAAACAACTTCAATATTTAGTGGGTAAAAAATAAGTTCGACTCTTTTGATCGCTATTCTTCCACGGCCACGTTCACATCTCCCAGCATGCCGCGCAGCTCGCGCAGCAGGCTGTCGCTGATGGCGGTGCACTCATTGGGGAAGTCCAGCCGGAAGGAATGGCCATTCTCCTTGCACACGAAGGCAAAGCGGTCCGCGCCTGGCACCGAGGTCAGCACACCGTAGATCTGCTTCAGGCGTCTATTGTCACGCTCTTTGGAGCCGCAGCTAACCAGGCTGACCACCAGGGTTGGTCCCCGCGCCATCAGCGGCTCGGTTTTTACGTCCGGTTGCGTCTCCATCACCACCAGCGGGGCGGGTTCCGCCATGAAAGAACCGGCCAACCCGCTGACATCAACAGCCGTTTCCGTAATGGCGGTTACCGATGCGGGTATGGATTGGTCCGCAGCCGGTTCGGTTTTGGATCCTTTTGCCGTCACAGGTTTTTCAGCCGCCATCGGCGACGTATATACCGGGCTTTTCTGGTCATGGATGCCGTTATCAGGCTCCAGGTTATCCGCCATAAAAAATTCGGTCTCAAGGTTGGGGTCATGTGGCAGGGGATAGCGCAGCGTAAAATCCTCCGGCAGCAGTTCAGGTGGGACAGTTTCGTCTTCGGTAATGATCGCCACCAGCTCCAGGCTGTCCACCAGCACTTTGGGATCGTCCCTGAATTTTTTCTCTTTATCGGCATTCTCGCCATCCATGCCGCTGTTCTCCGTGTCGTTCTTCTCTGTATCCGCCTGGCTGTTATCCAGCTTGCCCCTGGCCAGCACCACTTCATTGTTGCGGATCAATTCTTTATATTTCTGCCAGGCTTTGGGGAAGATAACCAGCTCCACACTGCCCTGCAAGTCTTCCAGCACAGCAAAAGCCATCTCCTGACCTTTTTTGGTCATGGTGGTGCGGTGCGACAGCGCCCTTCCGCCCACCACCACCTTGCTCTGGTGAACGGTTTCCCTGAGCTGGCCGGTGTAATGCGTCACGCTTTTACGCAGCGCGGGCAGGTAGGCGTTGAGCGGATTATCCGATAGGTAAAATCCCAGCAGCTCGCGCTCCATCTCCAGCTTTTCGCGCGCGTCCAGCGGGGGCAGTTTGGGCAGGCGGATCTCATCATCCAATCCATCAACGCTGCCGAAAAACGACAGCTGGCCGGTATCCCTGGCTTTAAAGTGGCTCTCGCTGATGGCGGAAATGCTTTCAAGCCCTTCCAGCAGCGCGCGGCGTTCACCGAAGCAATCCAGCGCGCCCACACGCATCAGCGATTCCAAAGCTTTCTTGCCCACCTTGCGGATATCCACCCGCCGCGCAAAATCATTGATATTGCGGAAGGTTCCCGATTGCCTTTCATCTGTAATAGTTTTCACCGAGTCAAGGCCCACATTCTTGACCGCCCCCAGACCGTAACGGATGCCCGCGGGTGCCCCTGCGCGCTCCTCGATCTCAAAATCCCAGCCGCTGGCGTTGATATCCGGCAGCAGCATTTCAATGCCCATCGCACGGCAATCAGCCGTATAGATGGCCACCTTATCTGTATCGTTCTTGGACTGCGAAAGCAGCGCGGTCATGAATTCCAGCGGATAATGTGTCTTGAGATAAGCCGTTTCAACCGCGATCATGCCGTAATCCGCAGCGTGGCTTTTATTGAAACCGTAATGGGCAAAACCTTCCCAATCGGTAAAGATCTGTTCAGCGGTATCACGTGAAATGCCCTTTTTAACCGCACCTTCCACGAACTTGGCATGCTGGCCTTTCAGTTCCGATGCGATCTTTTTGGAGATGATCTTGCGCAGCATATCCGCTTCTGAGGCGCTGAAACCGCCCAGCTGCATGGCCGCCTGCATGACCTGTTCCTGGTAAATGGCAAAACCATAGGTCTCGCTCAGGATAGGCTCCAAAAGCGGGTGGGCGTATTCGATCTTCTCCTGGCCGTGCATGCGCCGGATGTAAGCGGGGATGAACTCCATCGGGCCCGGGCGGAAGAGCGCCACCATGGCGATGATATGATCCAGTTTGGTCGGCCGCATCTGCATCAGGAAGCGCGTCATGCCCGCGCCTTCCAGCTGGAATACACCCGCGGTAAAACCTTTGGTCAGGAATTCGTAAGTCGCGGGATCATCCAGCGGGATGTTGGACAGATTGAAGCGGATGCCATGCCGCTTGAAGATCAGGTCGCTGGTCTTCTGCATGACGGTCAGCGTCGCCAAACCCAAAAAGTCCACTTTCAGCAGGCCGAGATGGTCGATGATGGACATTTCGAACTGGGCAACTGCTTTGATGGGTGTTTCTTCAGGATCTTTGGTTTCTTTGGTTGGGCGGTGCAGCGGCACGTAATCCACCAGGGGCAGGTCTGAAATGACCACTCCCGCGGCATGTGTGCCGGCGTTGCGCGCCACGCCCTCCATATCAGCAGCCGTATCGAGCAGGCTGCGCATATCGTCACCGCTTTCGTATACCTCACGCAGCTCCGGGATGGTGTTCAGCGCGTCGCGGATGGACACCGGTTTGCTGGGAATCTGCGGGATCATCTTGGTGATGCGGTTGATCTGGTTCAGATCAATGCCCATCACACGCCCCACATCGCGGATGGCGCCGCGCGCGCCCATGGTGTTAAAAGTGATGATCTGCGAAACATTGCCGTAGCCGTATTTCTGCGCGCAGTACTGAAGCACATCCGCGCGCCGGTCATCCTGAAAATCCAGATCAATATCCGGCATGCTGATGCGGTCCGGATTCAGAAAACGCTCAAAAAGCAGCCCATGCCCGAGTGGCTCGACCAGCGTGATATCCAACACATAACCCACCATCGATCCTGCAGCAGAACCGCGCGCCTCATACCAGATGCCCTTTTCCCGCGCGAAGCGGCACAGATCCCACACGATCAGAAAATAAGCGTCAAAGCCCATGCGGTGGATGACGCCCAGCTCATAATCCAGTCGCGTGCGCACTTCAGCATCATCGGCTTTCTCATGGTAGCGCTGGCGCACGCCCGCCTCGCACAACTCGTGCAGATAGGTTTCTGGCGTGTACCCTTCGGGAACTTCAAAGAGCGGCAGGTGATAGCCTTTGGGATCCAGGTTCACATTACAGCGCTCAGCGATCTCTTCGGTGTTGATCAGCGCTTCGGGAAAATCGGAAAAGAGGCTGGCCATTTCCTGCGGTGAGCGCAGGTAATACGAATCGCCCTGCATGTGAAAGCGCGAATTGTCACTGAGGAAAGCGCCAGTCTGGATGGCCAGCAGCACATCCTGGCTATGCGCGTCCGCGCGCTCAATATAATGCACGTCATTGGTGGCGATAAAGCGGGCGTTGTAGCGCTGGCGCAACTCCACCAGGCTCTTGTTGACATCCTCCAGCTCGCGGATATCGTGGCGCTGCAATTCCAGAAAAAAGCGATCAGGGCCGAAAACACTCATATACCAATCCAGCGCCTCGCGGGCAGCTTCATTGCCGCGCTCCATGATCTTGGCGGGGATTTCACCCTTCAAGCAGGCGGATGAGGCGATCAGCCCTTCGGAATGGCTTTTCAGGAACTCCTTATCCACCCGCGGGTGGTAGTAGAAACCGCTCAACTGAGCAACGCTGGCAATCTGCAGCAGATTCTTGTAACCGGTGTCATTCTCCGCCAGCAGCAGCAGGTGGTTGGCGCGCTTGTCCAGCTGCGCATCTTTATCGGTCATCCCGCGCGGAGCAAGGTAGGCTTCCAGGCCGATAATGGGCTTCACGCCGGCGGCTTTGGCAGCGCGGTAGAACTCTATCACGCCGAACATGGTCCCGTGGTCGGTGATGGCCAGCGATGACATGCCCAGCTCTTTAGTGCGCTTCACCAGCTTTTTGATGTTGCTGAAACCATCGAGCAAGGAGTAATGTGTGTGGACGTGCAGATGGGTAAATGGCATTCGAATTTAGTTCATTATTAAAAATAACGGCTTCATTGAACCAATGAAGCCATTATAGCATGCTGGTTTTTTTTACCGCTTACAAAGTTCTTAAAATTTACTCTTTTTTAAGTTTTGGGTCGGGTCAGCGTTTGCCAAGCGTGGCGATATAGATGGCGAACTGCTCCTCACCGTCCAGACCCAAAGCCACGTTCACCAGGTCGTCATCGTAAGCAGCAATGCCGCACACGCCGCAGCCGATCGCCTCCGCCAGCAGATAGAGGTTTTGGCAGACATGCCCGGCATCCAGGAACATGAAGCGGTAGCCGCGCTGGCAGTAGCGCCAGGTCATGCGCAGCTGCACCGCGGTCCAGAAGAAAGTAACAGCCGAGTTCTTGACATGCGGCTGCTTTGAGCAGGCTTCAGTGAGCACAGCATTGATATTTTCGGGCGCGTTCAGGCGCGCCAGCTTGTGGTCCAGCGCCATATAAAGGTAAAGGCCGGGCTGCAGCCCTTGCACGCGGTTGATGAGCAGATAAGTTTCAAAGGCATGGCGCGACCCGGCGGAAGGTACCGTACGCTTGGTGACCGGTTTTTCGGCCAGGATTGACTTGACTCCCTGCGTGCCCCACAGCAGATAGGCAAGTTCCTGCTGGGTGAGGCTTTCTTCCGTGTAACTGCGCAAGGTCTCGCGCCGATCCACCAGCCGGATGAAATCCAGTTTTTCCAGCGCCAGGTCCTTCCCGTTCGGTAAGCCGATCACCTCGGCACCAGCAGGCAGCGGCAGGCGCAGCTCCGGCCACGGGTCGCCCTGGCTCTGGCGCGATTTTTCAAGGTTTTTATATTTGGTCATTTCAATGAATTGTCTGCCGATCGAATTTTCCATGTTTCTCCTTATATTGTTCTACAGGTTTTTTTCCATACGCACATCCCCCGCCGATCCGGTAAAGCCCATCTGCGCGGGGAAGTAAATGGTATCGGTGATCTTGAAACCAAACTTATTGTATAACGACTGCGCGGAAGAATTCTCAACTTCGGTCAACAGGGTTAACTTGCGCTTGCCCTGGGCGCTTGCTTCCTTTTCGGCAAACTCCAGCAGGCGCAGTCCGAAGCCCTGCCGCCTGAATTGTTCGCCGACTGCCAGGTGAGCGATGTAGAGCTCATTTTCCGCTGTCTTTTCTTCATCGCGATACGGCATCATTAACCCAAGAAATTTGATGATCTCTTTTATGCGGTATACCCTGGCCATTTGCGCAGCGGTGGCAGCCATGCTGCGGTGCATTTGCCCGCGGTTGAACAACACAAGGATAGCCGCGATCTCGCCATCGGTCCGTCCAAAAACCGCATGCTGGTAGCTGAAACGGTTGGCTGGCAGGCGAAAGAATTTTTCCAGGGAACTTTGGGCGTATGCGTGATCGCCGAAACCGAACAAATAATCGCCAAACTGCTGCAGGGTAAGCAGCATCAGATGTGCACCCGTCTCTGCTTCAGACGCCTTTGCGGGACTGAAATGAAGCGGCTGCTTCAACGCCGGGTAAGCCTTTCTTTCACCATCCCCCGGATGCGTTTCAATTCTTCAGTTTTCAACAGCACCAAAAAAAAACCGTAAGAAAGTACACCGGCTGCCACAGGCAGTGCGATACTCGCCAGCAAGCCTGGTTGATTTAAAGAAGTGCCGAGCAGCAGGATAACAGCGGCCATGCCCGCACCCGCCAGGAGGGCTTTGCCGAAGGAGATCAGCAGCTTGTTATCCTCCAGCCCATCCAGGCGCCTGCGCATCAACACCAGCAGGATCACGCTTTCGATCAGGGTAGCCGCGCTGTTGGCCAGTGCCAGCCCGCCATGCGGCATCAGCTTCCACAGGCGGAAAAGCCAGACGAACAAAAAGCTCAGCAGCAGGTTGAGCGACATCGCGCCTACGCCCACCAGCACCGGGGTTTTGGTGTCGTGTAAAGCATAGAAGGCGCGGCTGAGGATCTCAACCAGGCTGTGCCCGACCAGGCCAATGGCGTAAAAAAGCAGCGCCCAGGCTACCAGGTCAGTGGAATCAGCGGAAAACTGGTTGCCCTGGTAAAGGATCGCCACGATGGGGCGCCTGAGCAATATCAGGCCAATGCTGGCAGGCACCGCCAGCAGCAGCATCACGCGCAAGGCGGCCGAGAGCGAGGCGCGCATCTCGGCAAATTGTTTTCGGGCTACCTGGGCGGCAAAGGTGGGCAGCGCAGCAATGGCAATGGACTGCGCCAGCGCCGCTTCAGGCATGATCATCAATGGAAAAGCCAGACTGATGGCTGTGATGCTGCCTGCCGGCTGGAAGGACGCCAGCAGTGTGTTGATCAGAAAGTTCAGCTGCACAATGGCCACTCCCAGTAGGCGCGGCGCCATCAGCCGGCCCACCTCGCGCACCTCCGGCATTTCCAGGCCAAGCGCGGCATCGTAGGCACTGTGAGGAAGTCTTGCCAAAGCAGGCAGCTGTACCAGTAGATGCAGCAGCGAGCCGATGACCACACCCCAGGCCAGGCCGAAAATTCCCAGCGCCGGCTTGAGCAGATAAATGCCTATGATCCAGCCGAGTTGATACATGGCGGGAGCGATGGCCGGCAGCAAAAAGCGCTGGTGGGAATTGAGGATGCCCATCACCAGCCCGCTCAAGCCAAAAATGACCGAGCTGATGACCTGCACGCGCAGCAGTCTGGCGGTCAGAGCGGATGCCTCCGGCGAAAAGCCGGGGGCAAGCATGAGCCTTACCACCTGGGGCGCGAAAATAAAGGTCAGCAGACTGAGGGCAAGCAGCACAATGGATACCAGGTTGGCGATCGCTGAGGCGAGCTTCCAGGCTTTCTGCCGCTCTTCCGCAGCCAGCAAGCCGGTAAAGACAGGGATGAACGCCGAACCCAGCGCACCGCCGGCCACCAGATTGAAAAGGATCTCGGAGAAGCGGTTTGCCGCGAAAAAAGCATTGCTGTCAATGGAGGTGCCGAATTCGCGCGCGGTAAGCGTTTTCGCCAGCAGGCCGACCAGGTTGCTGACAATAAAAGCCGCCATCACAATACCAGCTGCACGGGCGATCTGCGTGTTGGCTTTTGATGAATTGTTTAATTCAGCCTGCATAGCAGCCATTATACATTCCAATCAATTTTCCCGAAATCGGATTGTGTGTTTTAATTGCTGTATATAAAGTATTCTCTAATTTTTCCCCAAGGAGTTCCTGGATGATGAAAAAGCCTGTGATCATTGATTGCGACACCGGAACAGATGACGCCATCGCGCTCATCGCTGCGCTCTACAGCCCCGAACTGGACGTGAAAGCGATAACCACAGTAGTCGGCAATGTGGCACTCAGACACACCAGCCGAAACACATTGAACCTGGTGCGCTGCCTGGGATTTGACACCAGAGTGGCCGTGGGCGCGCCCAAACCGCTGCTGCGGGACGAGATCATCTATTCAGGCATGAAGACGCATGGCGATAACGGGCTGGGCTCGCTGGTTCTTCCGGTAACTGACCAGCCTTTTCATGAAAAGACAGCGGTCGAAACCATTTATGAAGAAGCCATTGCCTGCGGCGGCGAGCTGGAGCTGATCCCGATTGGTCCGCTGACCAATATTGCACTGGCGATTTCGGTGCACCCTGACCTGAAAGAAATGATCCGGCAGATCGTCTTCATGGGCGGCGCCAAGGACGGCGGCAACATCACCACCACCTCCGAATTTAATATCTGGGCGGATCCCGAAGCAGCCAAACTCGTATTCGCCTCGGGCATTCCATTAACCATGGTCGGGCTGGATGTGACGCGTAAAGCTGCGCTGAATGCCGCGGACATCATAGAGATCAGGTCTATGGGCAGCAAAGCGGCCGAGATCACCGCGGATATCCTTGAATTCATGCTCATGCGGCTGGGTAAGGGCGGTGAAGATGCACTGATGCACGACGCCCTGACGGTGGGTGTGTGTATCAACCCGGCACTGGTCAGTATGACCAGGTATTTCGTGGACTGCGAAGTGAACGGCAAGTACACCTCCGGACATACTATGGTGGCTGCGACGAAACTGTTCAGAAATGAACCTAACTGCAATGTAGCGGAGGAACTTGACCTGCCGGCGTTCAAAGCCTGGATCAAGAGTGCGATCGCCCGAAGCAAGGCGTAATCCAATTTCTGACCAATTTTTTATTATTATTTCTTGATGTAAGCTATATACTATATTCGTAATATCAAGAAAACGGAGAAAATCATGCGATTAGAAGAGAATAACACAACAGGCGCCTCAAAACCTGAAGAGCCCGTGATGCAGCCGGTTAATGAAGGCAAGACCGAAGGATCTGCGGGGCAGGCACCTGTTTCAGGCAAACCGGAAAAATCGACCGGATTTAAGAAGATGCCGGTCTCCAAATTTCAGAAGATCGTCAATACCATCACACTTGTTCTGGTGTGTCTGGTGATCGGTGCTCTGGCGATCCTGCTCTTCTTGTACCTGCCCAAGCTAAATGAGTTCAATCAGGCAAAGAAAGAATTGGCGCGCCTGACAGAAGTTGAAGCCCAATATATCGAACTGCAGGCTGATTACACCAAGACCAAAGAACAGGCCGGCGTTTACAAGACCATCAGCGATACCAGCCTGTTAGAAGTAGCCCTGAGGGCTAATGACCCAACCAAAGCCAACCAGCAGCTGCGTTATGTGGAGCAAGACCTGGGCGACTTACAGATCTCAGATTTTCCGGAGATCCTGCAGCGTCTGCAGAGCCAGTTCCAGAAGATCAAATCCAGCGCGGCGGGCAATCCTACCAAAGCATTGGAGGAACTGGGAGAGTTTTACACCGACCTGCTGCTTCTGGCTGATAATTTGGAATAAGTCAACTCCACCATAAAAAACTGCTCCTTACGGGGAGCATTTTTTTATTTGGTCAGATTTTGTCAGATTTTGATTGGCAGGTCAGGCTCCAGCCTGATATAAAAAGTCGCCCTGAAGAGTGACCTGCAAAAGCAATCCCGTTGGGTGAGCATCAGTGGGGTGGGCACCATGCGCCGACCGATTCTCCTCTCAGGCAGCTGAGACTGCTGGTGGAAGCCCGATCATTAGATAGTCAGGTGATGCAATTGATTGAAGGGCCAACCAATCCGGATTGGAGCAGGACGGGTGAACCGTAATATTCAACCGACATCCTCTCAACCAGCGAAGGGTTGGCGCGCCCGGTGCGGATGACCGAAAGGTCATCGTGCAGCGACTGGATGGCGCTTTTCATCCTTTTTTCAGCATCCCGGGAAAATTCTTTAATCATTTTAGCCCTCTGTTATTTCCGGTTCTGATCTACAAATAAAGCATGCCTTAAATGGGCTGAAATATCCAACCCTTTGCTAAAATGATATAGAATGTCATTAAGACAAATATTCAGAAATTGAAAAATACAAAGAAGAATATTTTATTTCGCTCACTCCGTATAGGTTGTATTGTTTTCATTGCCTTTTTCCTGGTTGTTTCCTGTAATGGAGAACAACCAGGAGAAGCAGAAAATGTAAGTAAAAATGAAAATCAGGAATCCATGCCTGTTCCAGCTGTGGAGATAATCACGGCTACCGAAACGGCAGCGCCTACTCCGACACCAACACTTTCCCCCATTGAAATCACGGCAACTGCGCAAGCGCTCCAACATGAAGAAAACCTGCGTGTCTTTGATCAATTTATCGCAGATCTCAAGAATGGAGAACATGACAAAATTGTGGGTATTTGGGTTGAAAATGTGCTTGCCCTTAAAGTTGTCTACCAGCCTTCAAACAATCCTGGATTCGTCAGCACGGTTGATGAGGTGGTAACGTATTTCTCATATGTATGGGAAAATTCTGGAAATCATGGCTTGTTAGCGCATAATTATCTTGCTGGTCGATATTTCTTCAACGTACAAGTGGGAGACATTTTGACCCTTGTATTCGGTGATGGGGATTATCAAGATTTTGAAGTTACGTCCATCAATGAATACCAGACGCTTCAACCTAATAGCCCTTATAGTAAATTTATTGATCTAAATTCTGGAGAACAACTTACTTCAACGCAGTTGTTCATGGACATTTATATGGGGGATTACCATACGACATTACAGACGTGCATCGCGAATGGGGCTGAATTATCATGGGGGAGGAGGTTTACCTTAGCCCCACCAATGGATTAAGTCAATATAATATTTATTAAAGCATTACATAAGGAGGATGAGATATGTTTTTCCAACAAATTATTAAAGCGTTATCCAATGGTTGGAAATGGATAGTGGCCATTGTTCTCATAGCTGTTTGTATTTCTTTGTTGATTTCCACAACTATGGTGCCAATTTATCGGGCAAAGGCAACTTTTGTCATTGCGCCGAATAAGGACCTGCCCAGCAGCAGAGATGTTGTCAGCGCTTTTACCGCTTTGGATACGCTGGATATTTTCTCTACTTATGCGGATATCTTATCCAGTAAAAGGGTAATAGATGAAGCCAATAAGGTTGTCGGGTTGAGCCCTGAAGATCTGGCCAATTATAGAAAAACTACTGAAATGAATCCTGATTCAATTATCTTAAACCTTACGGTTGAAGGGCCAGACTCGAATACCGCCGCATACCTTGCTAACGAAATGGGTAAATATGGCATTCAGTTTATTAATGCGTATTTTTCCGTGTTCGAAATTGATTTCCTGGATCAAGCGGTTGCTCCAAGCATCCCTTATAGACCTCGAACCTATCAGGATATGGGCATTGCAGCCGCTGCGGGATTAATTCTTGGCTTGGTCGTAGTGATCGTTAAAGAGTTTATGGTAATCCCGCTGAGTCAATTCATTCAAAGCTTTTCGTTGGATAGTGAAAGCCTCGCCTTATCGAAAGTCTCAATATTGCGGGCTCTTGGAAGAATGAAATCACAGAGCAGTGAATGGCCTATTACTTTCATGTTGGTCAAATTAATCAATTTTATGGAAGTATATGAAGTACTTCCGAAATTCTCAAAAGCAGAAATCGCAATAAAAATTGTGCAGCGGCTAAAACATCAATTAAAAGGGGCTGACCTGATCGGCAGATGGAATGATTCCGTCTTTGCGATTGTTTTTCCAGGGACACCGGCAAACGTAACTCCAATTATCATGGAAAAAATCAAGAAGGAGCTTGCCAATCCCATTTTATATGGGATCGATAATTCCGAACAATTAATATTGGAACCGATAATAAAATCTTCAACTTGCAGCAGCCAGAATGATTTTGAGACGCTGGTGAGCAAAACCGAATCGGAAATTGGAATACGAAAATAGAACCCGAGGGCAATGGAGGTTTAGAATGAAGAGCCTATCCTGCTATATTGTCATGAGTTTTTTTCTGTTTTCTTCTGTATTCCAAAGCGCTGCTTTTCCGAAATCCAAAATTAGCATGCCTGACAGCATCGGCAATGATCGAGTAGATACAATATCAGCAGATGCTCAAGTTTTTTCCTTTTCAGACCTGGGCGTAAAAGATCAGATTCAGCTACGCGGACCTTATCAGGAGTATTCAATAAAATTCGCTTTACCCCCTGATTGGCAAGTCGGCGGTGAAGTTGAACTTAAGCTAAATGTAACCAGCGATTTTCATTCGCTTCTAGAAGCCTTCACAACCGAAGATCCAACAGAAGTTTACAGCTTTAAGAATGGATTGTTGCGTGCTGAATTAAATGGAAATTCGATAGGCGAACTGGAAATACGTAGCAGTGAAAATCAGACAGTCACATTTACCGCACCAGGAACATTGATCAATCAAGATACAAGAGGGAATGAATTAGTAATTTCCTGGGATGCAAAGATCGCATGTGATAACAGCAGCACTTCTGTAATATATATCAGCCCCGAATCAGAAATAATTTTCCCGCATTCAATACACGAAATTTCGTTACAACTTAAGGATTTCCCGGCGCCGTTTCTCAATAACAACAATTTCATCTCATACCCGGTTGCCTTTGTAATACCAGACCAACCTGATGAGGATATTCTCTCTGCGCTGATGACTGTTTCCAGCGCTTTTGGCAAACTGGAAGGAAAGGATTTTGCGTACGAAATCATTAGCGCGGCGGAATTAGATCAAAAGAAATTTGAGGATCATCACTTTGTTTTCATCGGAAATTTTGAACAAGTAAACGAAATGCTTGCCGGCAAAATGGGTGGAGATGAACTGGATGCGCCTGATGCCGTTATTGGAACGGACAATGGATTTCTTACATACCAAATCTCCCCCTGGAACCTCGGGAGAATAATATTTATAGTTTCGGGAGAAAATGGATTAGCTTTAATAAAAGCCAGTTCTGTTATATCTGCCGACAGCATTATCCCTTACTTAAATGGAAATAGCGCCATAATTCAGGACGTTGACGATTCTTCTGCGGCTCGTCAATTTCAAATTGATCTCCCTCTTGGTGAACTGGTTGCTGAAGAATCATTGCAGGTTTCATCAATCGATGAAACCCTTGTGAGAGTTCCTTTTTCCATTCCGGGAGATCAGAAAATTTCACCAGAATCATATCTCGAGCTTTATTTCAGGCATTCTCAACTGATCAATTATCTTCAATCGAATATCACTATCTTTATCAATAACAAGCTTATCGGTACAATCCGGTTAAGCGACCATTCAGCTGAGAATGGATTGGTTCGCGTTATCTTGCCTCCAAACGTTCTTCAACCACTTAAGAACGAAATGCTTATATCATTTATGGTGACACCGTATGATATTTGCGCTGATGAAAGAAGCCAAAATTATTGGGTGACAATTTTCGGCAACTCATACTTTCATCTTCCCCCTGTTCTCGAGACAGTTGCAGAATCTCAACCTTACACTTTTGAAAATCTGTCAATGGGCCTTATGCGAAATGGTTCTTTCTCAAATTTGGTGTTTCTGGTTGACGATAAAGTGAAGCAGGATTGGGAATATGCCTCTCGGTTGGCATATACACTCGGAAGACATACTGATGCAAATATCATCCAACCGGCTGTGCGTTTTGCCAACCCGGCAAGGGAATTGGAAAATAACAAAGACTATATTCTTATCTCCAAAATTGACAAGGTTCCATATTTTGGCGAGATTAATAAATATCTGCCGCTTCCAATAAATGCTGATGGTCAATTTCCCCGGGAATCATTTGCGGGAATTACGTTTGAAATAGATTCCAGGCAAGATATTGGCGTAATTGAAAGCGCAAGTATTCAGGATAAACAAATTACTATTTTGGGAGCATTTGGAAATTCATCTAAAGGATTAGGCGCTGCGATTGACACACTGATCGCCAGGATAACTTCTGGGGAAAAAGCCAATGCAAATGTTGAGATCATTGATGGTGAAAGCAGGTCTCATTTTTATCAATTTGAGCCGGAGAAGGTTGTCGGCGGGGAAGGTGCAGCAGGCAAAGGAGGATGGTTTGAACGTTTCTCTGGCCTGGCATTACAGAAATCAGCCTTTTTCTTGTTGATCATCTTTGTGGTCATTTCGATCGGGTTCATTATCTGGGCAATAAGGAATAAAACGATCAATAAATAATAAAAATCCAATAAAATGCGTTCTTTTATACATTGCCTTCATTTTTCCGATATCGTTCATCTCGTCTGTGATCAAGGCTGCATGCCTAAAATTGGGCGGATCTCAAACCTGGAACAGTATTTATTTTTTGGTTAGGCCTTATGCGTTTGGGAATTTGACAGGTATATTGATATTTGGGCCGCTGTTAATGCATATAGCCGCAAGCATAAAAGCCAGGAGATGTGATAACAGGGGATTCTTATGGGCATTGACTTGTTTTTTATTGGATTGAACCATTAATATTTTGCGAACGCAATGCAGACGTAATCGCAACAGTTCAACTTATAAAGTTTTACTTTCGCCTGACAGTCATTAAACCTATACTGGTTCCCTGCGCCTGTCGAAAGGAACCAGTACAGTATGAAGTGTGCACTCTTAAGCACCCTTCGATTCTGCTAAAAGTACAGATTCGGGATATTGCATCTTTAGAACATCAGTGCTATAATACGAGCGGAGATTAACAAAGTCATGAAACAGGGAATGCTCTGGTACGACAGCCAGACCGCCAGGGATGTCTACAACAGCCTCAACCTTGCTGTCACTTACTTTAGGGATAAATACGGTTTTGCTCCTGAATGCTGTTTTGTCCACCCTGATATGCTGAAGGACTCTCCAAAAATTAACAATCCCATCAAAGTGCTGCCTGATGAAAAGGTGCTGCGCAATCACATCTGGATGGAATTTCCGCATGCCGAAAAAGCGCGCATTAAACCGTCGATTTAATTTGCCGTAAAAGGATTAAACAGCAGGATCTGAAATCGCCACCGCCACAGCTGCCGCGGTGGTTTTGGTATGGCTGATGCTGACGCTCCAGGCGCTGATCCCCAGCGCCTGTTCCGCTTTTTTGGCGCTGCCGGTCAGTTCCGGCACGGGCTTGCCCTGCGTGTCATAGCCGATGCCCACTTCCTGCCACGCCACCGTCCCGATGCCGCAGCCCAGCGCTTTGACCAGCGCTTCTTTTGCGGCAAAAATGCCCGCCGCGCGTTCGAACGAAGAGCCGATATAAGCTCTTTCATTAGGCCTGAAAACGCGCGTGTAAAAGCGTTCCAATATCTTGGTGTCCAGTTCCCTGAAGCGCGCGATCTCCACCAGGTCGATGCCGCTGTACAGCTTTTCACTCATGGGATATCCTTGCCCGGGCCCGCGCTTGCGATCACCAGCCGGTCGGGGTGCAGGTATTTCTGTGCGGTTTCCAGGATCTGCTGTGAAGTGATGGTAAGGATCTTTTCGGCATAATGCTGAAAATAATCCAGGCCCAGCCCGAAACGTTCAACGGTAAGAATGGCATTGGCGATGCCTGCGTTGGTTTCCAGCGACAGCGGCAGCCGTCCGATCAGATTGGACTGGG
>CAZBNE010000012.1:0-36570 GCA_964493155.1 uncultured Pelolinea sp. | reverse complement strand
GCCTTACGGCACATGGCCCTCAACCATGCCTGTCTGCCAATTCCAGCACCAGCGCGAAGGAACTCAATTATAATCGGCAATAAATCGGTGTCAAGTTTTGGTATCATTTTAAAGATTAAGAGGAATTAATGGCAATTATTCTTGATGCAATGGGGAGCGACAAATATCCCGATCCGGAGATAGAAGGCGCAGTGAGTACTTCAAAATTGATCGATAACGATATTATCCTTGTCGGCGATGCGCAACTCATACACCCAAAATTGAACAATCTAATGACTGACCATCCCCGGATCACTATTGAACACGCGCCAGAAGTAGTTGATATGTGGGATAAACCTGTTGAATCAGCTCAGAAAAAACCAAATAATTCCATGGCAGTTGGAGTTCGGCTTGTTAAAGAAGGCAGAGGTGAGGCGTTTGTTACCGCCGGCAATACCGGAGGAGCAATGTTCAATGCACTACGGGTTCTGGGCAGAATAAAGGGAGTCCAGCGTCCCGCATTGACTGCGATCTTCCCTACAAAAAAAGGCAAATGCATCGTGGTAGATATCGGTGCAAATGCAGACTGTCGGCCTGAATTTTTACAGCAATTTGCGATTCTTGGCAGTGTTTATGCACAAAATGTATCAGGAAACATGCATCCGCGAATTGGACTACTTTCAAATGGCGAGGAAGCCGGAAAAGGTAATCAGTTGGTTAAAGATGCCTATCAATTGCTATCCGAAAGTAAAATTAATTTCATTGGCAATGTTGAACCCAAGGAATTGTTTGCTGGCGAGGTTGATGTTGTGATTAGTGATGGTTTCACAGGCAATGTTTTGGTAAAAACCAGTGAATCAGTGGCAAAAATGATCACAGATGTTCTTAAAGAAGAATTAATGAGTTCATTTAGAACAAAGATCGGCGCAATTTTAGCAAAACCAGCTTTTGCCAAAATGAAAAGCCTGGTGGACCCTGGCGAAATAGGTGCAGCTCCCTTATTGGGAATCGATGGATTGGTTTTTGTCGGACACGGTCGATCAGACGCGCGCGCGATCGTAAGCTCATTGCTTTTGGCAGACAGAGCGATCAAATCCGGCTTGATGACTGATATTAGAAATAAAGTCTCTGAAAGCCTTTCCGAATAAAAAGAGGACAGATGAAAGTATCTAACAATTACGCATTGATCCAGAAAAATAAAAAGCTCAGCCAAATTGTGCTTTATGCATCCCTGCTCTTATTGGTAGTTGGATTGATTTGGTCATTTTCCGGTGCTGATATCAGCCAATATGCAACAGCCTACTTAATCTTAATACCGGCTTACCTTTTAGTACAGGTGAGCATTTCTCTGGCGAATAAATGGGGACGTTCTCCCCGCCCTGATGAGATTATTGAACAGTCATTGAAAGGATTAAACGATCAATACACACTCTATAATTACAACACTGGTGTCCCGCACTTGCTTGTTGGTCCGGCGGGAATTTGGATAATAAAACCTTATTACCAATCTGGGACAATTTCATATAATTCTGATAAAAAACGATATGAACAGAAGGGTGGTGCCAACTTTATCGCCAAGCTTTTCGGGCAGGAAGGGCTGACAGATATTCTGCGAGAATCTAAGAACGCACTTAATAATTACGATGTATATAACAATAAGATGAAAATTAATCTTGACGAAAGACCAAGAATTGTTAACATTTTCTATTCAGAAAAAGCCGATATTTTGGCAAAGAACGCTCCTGAAGTTACAATTCCTGCCAATAAGTTGAAAGATATGTTAAGAAGCCAGTCAAAAATATCTCCCTTAAAGGATGAGAAAATCAATCAGTTGAGGCGACAGTTGCCTGAGCCGAATTAATTCATTTAAAGTTCAGAAGATTTCTTAAACTTCGTATCTCTTGTGTTGTTAAAGGGCGCCATTCCCCGGGTTTTATGCTTCCCGTTTCAATTGGTCCGATCCTTTTTCGAATGATCCTTTTTACAGGTAGCCCTATGCTGAATCCGATTTCGCGTATTTGCCTTTTCTTTCCCTCTTTCATGATTACGCGAAGCCATTTACCGGTCTTATCCTGATTAAGATGGTCAACTTTCGCTGGCAATGTTCGATACCCGCTTTCTATTACTACACCTTTTCTCCAAATATCTAATTGTGCCTGGTCGGGTATTTTTGAAACCTGAACATGATACTCTTTTTCATGCTCAAAACGTGGGTGCGTAAGTCTATTAGCGATCTCTCCATCATTTGTTAGCAGAAGCAAGCCTTCGCTGTCAAAATCAAGCCTTCCGACAATAAAAAAGTAATCCTCCAACGGGATAAAGTCTGTAATTACAGGCCTGTTGTCGAGTTTCTTGATCTCTGATAAAACTCTACGCGGTTTATAAAATGCCAGATAGATAGAAGCAGATTTGGGTTTTGGTATTATCCTGTTATCCACCCGAATGATATCAATCTCATAATCTGCTTTATCGCCCAATCTTGATAATTCATTATTTACGGTAACACGGCCTTCCGAAATGATTCTTTCACAATCCCTCCTTGAACCGTAACCGCTCCTTGAAAGAATTTTTTGCAGTCTTTCTTTTTCCACAAATTAATCTTTCAGGATAGGTTTGTGATTGTCTTCATTAGCAGGCAAGACATCAAAAGTAGGCAATTCCTCTATGGATCTCAGGCCAAAATAATTCAGGAAATCCGCAGTGGTGCCATAAAGAATAGGCCTGCCAGCGCCTTCCACACGTCCATTTTCCTCGATCAATCCTTTGCTGAGCAAGTTGCGAACTACACCATCGCTGTTGACGCCACGGATTTCATCAATTTCAGGCCGAGTAACTGGCTGTTTATATGCAATGATCGCCAGCGCTTCAAGAGATGCCTGACTAAGCGTGGTTGTGACCTCCACACCCAAAAAACTTTCAATAATTTTGGCAAATTCAGGAGATGACGTTAGTTGTACTTTTTTTCCATGCCATTGCAGCCTTAATCCACGTGAATCTATATAATACTTTTCAAGATCTTCTAACGCCTCAGAAATCTTTTTTTCACTTTCACCCAGCGAAGTTGCCAACTGGTTAATGGATACGGGTGAAACGGCAATAAAAAGTAACGCTTCGAGAATTGAAGACAGTGATTTTTCGTGTTTAAGCTCGTTGATATCCTTCATGCTATAATTTCTTTCCGTAAAATCATTGGCCATTATAATCGAATAAGTTTGGGAAGAAATTAGATAACAATGCGTATATTAATTACCGGTGCAGCAGGATTTTTGGGCTCTCACCTTTGTGACAGACTTATCGCCCAGGGGCATGATGTTATTGGCATGGATAATTTCATCACGGGAAGCATTGAAAACCTTGAACACCTGGCAGGGAATGAAAATTTTCTATTCATCAGGCATGATGTGGCAGATTTTCTATTTGTTCCAGGAAAGGTAGATGCTGTAATGCATTTCGCGTCACCCGCCAGTCCAAACCCTGCCTCTCCGTTTGGATATCCGAATCTTCCAATTCAGACGATGAAAGCCGGCGCCTTGGGCACTCACAACACCCTGGGAGTGGCCAGAGCCCATAATGCGAGGTATATTCTTGCGTCGACCAGCGAAATTTATGGTGATCCGCTTGAGCATCCTCAAAGCGAAAGTTACTGGGGGCATGTTGATCCAATCGGTTTAAGATCAGTTTATGATGAATCCAAACGATTTGCTGAAGCGTTAACGATGGCTTATCATCGTTATCATAATATTAATACCGGTATAGTCAGAATCTTCAACGCTTATGGACCAAGAATGCGCCTGGATGATGGCCGAGCAATTCCCAACTTCATTCAACAAGCTCTAAATCATCAAAAATTGACGATCTACGGTGATGGGTGCCAAACACGCAGTTTCTGTTATGTGGATGACTTGATCGATGGGATCTTGAAATTACTTTATTCAGACGAACATAATCCTGTGAACATTGGCAGTTCGGATGAAATTACGATAAAAGATCTGGCAAGAGTTGTCAATGATGTAATTGGTAACCAGGAAGGTGTTGAGTTTTTAGAAGGTAAAGTAGCTGGTGATGACCCTATGCGCCGGCAGCCGGATATTACCCGTGCAAAATCGATTCTGAATTGGCAGCCAAAACTTAACTTGCGGCAAGGCCTTGAAAAGACCATACCCTATTTTCTCGAAAAGTTGAAAATTTAAATGGAAAAAAATAAAATGATTGGACGCCAGCGCTTTTTGAGATTTGCGCTGGTGGGTGTTAGCGGAACTATTGTTGATTTTTCAATATTTAATCTTCTTTCCGTTGTTGTCGGATTACCTGTGATCATCAGTAGCATTGGTTCTTTTTTGATTGCGGTGATCAATAATTTTATCTGGAATCGATTATGGACATATCCGGAATCTAAGCGATTACCGCTTTCAAACCAGTTGGTAAAATTTTCAATAGTAAGCATCCTTGGATTGCTAATCCGCACTCCTCTCTTTGCATTAATTGAAAAACCGGTCATATCAGTTTCAAGCAGCATTTTGGGAAATAGCGTATCGATAAAACCTGAAATTATTGGTCATAATATCGCCCTGGCAATTGTGATAGTTGTTGTCTTATTTTGGAATTATTTTATTAATCGAAAGTGGACTTATAAAGACATTTAATAAAAGCCATAATTCATGGTTGAGACCTAATGAACCATCACGAAAGAATTGAATGTGCTATCCATCGGGAAAATGTTGACCAGCTGCCGATTTCCTTTTGGCGGCATTTTCCCGTGGATGATCAAAACGCTCTAAGACTTGCAAAAGCAACGCTTACATATCAGGAGCAATATAATTTTGACCTCGTTAAGGTATCTCCATCTTCATCTTTTTGCCTCCAGGATTGGGGTGCAAAGGATGTTTGGAATGGCCATCCGGAAGGCACGCGCGATTATTTACACCCTGTCATAACAAAACCTGATGATTGGCTCAATCTGAAAGTGCTTGATCCAAAAAAGAGTCGCCTGGGGGAACAACTGGAATGCCTTAAGTTAATAAAATCAAAACTCAAACCATATACCCCCTTCATTCAATCCATATTTAGTCCTCTGGCGCAGGCGAAAAATCTTGCAGGTAAAACTGAACTGCAGTTTTATATCAGGCGCTATCCAGAACAATTACATGCTGGTCTGGAAGTGATTACAGAATCCACTTCAAGATTCATTGAAGAATGCCTCAAGATCGGCATTGACGGCCTTTTTTTTGCAGTCCAGTATGCTTCTTTTGACCTTTTGTCAAAGGAAGAATTTTGTTCATTTGGAAAGAAATATGACTCACAATTGTTCTCTTTAATGAACGAATTTTGGGTAAATATGCTTCATATTCATGGCAAGAATATTATGTATGATGAAGTCTCTGATTATCCTGTAAAGATTATTAATTGGCACGATCGGGAGACAGAACCTAGTCTGAAAATTGGGTTGAAAAAAATCAGCGGTGCGGTATGCGGTGGATTGGCGCGCGTTGAAACAATGGTGTTGGGGGATCCTCAAAAGATAAATTATGAGATCGATGATGCGGTTAAACAAACATCAGGCAAGGGGTTGATCATCGGCACAGGCTGTGTTTTACCCCAAACGACGCCAATTGGAAATATTTTCGCAGCACTTGAACATGCTCATTCATTTACCTTAGACAATGTCTAGCCCTAGAATAATCTCAGGTCTGGCAAAAGGGTTAAGACTGAAATCTGTGCCCGGGAACATAACCCGACCAATTACCGACCGCGTAAAAGGGGCTTTGTTCAATATCATTTCTGCAGATATCATCAATTCACGCTTTCTTGACTTATTTGGCGGAACAGGCAGTGTGGGAATTGAAGCAATAAGTCGAGGTGCTCAATTTGTACAATTTATTGACAAAAATCAGGCTGCATGCAATGTTATTAAAGAAAATTTGGAAAAATGCAATTTTTCTGATAAGGCAAACATCAGAAAAACTGATGCTTTTTCATTCATAGAGAGTTATGCGTCAACATATTTCGACTATGCTTTTATTGCCCCTCCCCAATATTTTGGACTTTGGTCAAAAATGGTCCTTCAAATAGATAATAAGGTCAGTATTTTTAGTCCAAATGCCTGGATTATTGTCCAAATTGATCCAAAAGAATATGAGAAAATTTCTCTTATTAATCTTAAAGAGTTTGATGTCAGGGACTACGGAAGCACAAGACTAGTTTTTTACAGATTCATTTATAACGATTAACTATGCGCAATTGTCCCGCTTCATCATAACGATATTTAATTATTTTTGGTTGTCCACCAACCTTATGGGCTTCGCAAATTTCGATCAAATCAGGGACGTCTGAAACTACTTTTCCGCAACTTTTAATTTCTTTTAGAGACATCCAGCACAATTCTCCCTCTTGGGATGATCTGGTTTTACCTCGCAAGAAATTTGTCTTAAATACGAAAACTTGGATACCGGGGGATGAATTAGTGTCAATAAACAATATTGCAGTGAGATCCAATTCCCCCACCAAGAGTCCTGTTTCTTCTGTTATTTCTCTTTGGGCGCATTCAAATGGGTCTTCCCCACTTTCCATGTGGCCACCAACTCCATTCAGTTTGTTATAACCAAAGGACTCCGGTTTTTTCTTATGAATCAGTAGATATTTTTCACCCTTCCTAATAAATATTAAGCTTCTGGAGACCATTTGATAATAACTTCTTTTCACTATCTGTCGATCGAATTGCATAAATATTAGTTCCTGGATGAAATTAATTGTGGTTATTAAAAAAGGCAAAAACGAGATTTTTTGCCTTTTTATTATTCACAAAGATAAATCCTAAGTAAGAAACATGGGATGTCCCAAAAATTCATTTACTTTGGGAAGGTATTTCTCTTTATCGTAATAAGAATTTACATCAGCATGTTTCTTACCTGAGACCACCATATCAAGGGGAACTGTTGTATATTTTCCACCCTGCAAGCCGACCAATTTGCCAGTATCGTTCTTTCTTATCAATTGGGTAGCTGTTGTTCCGTAAGCCATACCTACCATTCGATCCAGTGAATCCGGCGGTCCTGACCGAATAACATAGGCTAATTGCTGGAACATTGTATTGGTCTTTGTGATCTTTTTAATATCATCAGAGATCATTTGTCCAATACCACCCAACTTCTTGTGACCATAAGCATCTTCTTCACCAGTTTCAATTATTTTGCCATCTTTATAAGTTGCTCCTTCAGAAACTGTCATAATGGAATAATTGGATGGATTGCGGCGTTTGTCTTCAACCAGAAATTCAGCGAGCTTATGGATATCAAAAGGAACTTCAGATATTACAGCCCTATCGACATGTGCGAGCAAAGCGGTGATCAGAGAGGTTTCGCCTGAATTTCTCCCAAACAATTCAACAATGCCTATACGCTCATGCGATCCAACCGATGTCCGCATATCCGTGATGAGATTAACGCTACGGGTAACTGCGGTCGAAAAGCCAATGCAGTAATCAGTTCCATATACGTCATTATCCATCGTTTTGGGGATCCCGACAACCGGAAAACCTTCTTTATGCAATCTAGCTGCAAATGAGAGCGTATCATCTCCGCCGATTGCAATTAAAGCATCAATTTCCAATTCGGAAAGGACTTTAAGGACATAATCTGTGTAATCTATTGTATTTTCATCCAGCTTTTTCCCATATTTGGAATTAAGCAGAAAATTCGGCGCGTCTTTAACACGCACTTTTTGGGGATTAGTACGGGAAGTATGCAGAAAGGTACCTCCAGACCTGTCAATGGTGCGCACGTCAACAAATCCGAGTTCGCGAATATTGTATTCATGTGTTGAGGGTTCGTCAAAATCATAATGCAGAAGTCCCTGCCAGCCACGCCGAATACCCCGAACTTTATATCCGGCATCGATTGCAGTCAGAACTGCTGCCTTCATGGCTGGATTCAATCCCGGCACATCTCCGCCGCCAGTTAGAATACCCAGTGTTTTTGCCATTTGATCCTCCAAAATATGGTTTTAATAAAATCAACGAAGTATAACATGAGCAATTTATTGTACCAATAACTAATGGTACATAAGGTATTCGTAAGGAATCATCACCCACCATCTAACCCAATAAAGCAAGATAAGTAAGACAAGACTGATTATCAGGTTGATAGTATGAAAATTGTTCAGGAATTGTAAAGAATCAGGAAATATTGTTGCCGCCAAAGGAAGAAAAATCATGATCAGTCCCAAAATTCCATAAACCACTTTATTTATCACACCCTTAGAGTGATTTTCCCATAAAAAAATTAGAAAAATAAAAGGCAACAAAAATAAAATTGAAGCATCATTTGTTTCACGCATAACTACAAAAGGATTAATACTCACGGCTAAACTCAATATCCAGAATAAATGGCGGGAACTTTGTCTAGGTAACCTTGAAAATTCAAGAAATAGCCACACCAACAGTATTATTGGAATGAAGGTTACCAAATCAGTTGAGGGGAGTTTTGGTATCCAATTCAATAAGGCGTGGTTATAGTTAATAAAAGGAAAAAAAGATTTTTCAAGAAATATATTCCTCAGATACTTTAAAAACCAACCTGAATCAAAAATAACTCCTACCAGGGAAAGCAAAATGATAGAAATGCCAAACCAGACGATTGGTTCAAATTGTCTTCTGCTGATAAAAAAGCTCAAAACGATAACCATTGGTAAGAAAAAATTAAAAGGATCAATTGTCGCCAATCCAAGCAATAAACCTGCCTGAATGTATTTATCTGAAAAAAGAAAACTTAATCCATAAATGAAAAAGCAGGTTTGAATGATTGCAGTATTGACTTGAAATATGTTATATACAGCAAAATACCCAAAAATGCTGGTTATCAGTATTATCAAAAGAAGCTTAATATTTGGTTTCCATTCGAATATATTAATCAGCTTGACAACGCAAATTAAGAAAATACACTGATTGGAAGTTATCCAAAGTGATAATGCCCAATCTAAATTTTTAATAAATGAAAATGGTAAATAAAAAATTAGCTGGTAGATCGGTAATTGAAAGATTACATTTCCCCGGTGGATGGTAAAATAATTTTCCAACACCGAAATAATGTCTTTAGAATAGGGACTTAGACCTTTTAAAAAAAGAAGATTTGATAAGGTTAAATTAATTTGAAAAGAATTTCTGTCGACGAATTTGATCAGAAATAATTTATTTATCAGCAATAACACAGGAATAAGAATCAAAATAACGATCACTTTTTTCCTTGATGCTCTTCCCGCCTCGTTGTTCAATATAAAACTAAAATATTTTTTCAGGTCCGTAATCATTCTAATTTTTTAAAGATATTCCAGAATATACTTTTCCTTATTTGCCGATCGGGCTATCTTTCCGCTGCTGGTTTTTATCAACCATTTTTCGTCTACTAAGAGAACATGCCGTAAGGCAATCGCAGTACTCCGGGTAACACTTCTGCGAATCTCATCACTGATTTTGGTGCTATTCTCGTTGTCCAGCTTTTCAATCTCTGCAATTACAATCACATCTTCTGTCCCTTTTTCCTCATCAAAAATCCCAAATGCAACTGCTCTCCCGGGATGGACTCCCTCAATTTCAGATACCACCGCTTCGATATCCTGCGGATAAATATTTTTACCTCCGACAATGATAAGATCCTTTTTTCGCCCGCTGACAAATAATTCACCGTTTGCCAAATACCCTAAATCACCGGTCCTAAACCACCCATCCAATAAAGATTTTTCTGTCTCATCCGGCCTCAGATAATATTCCGTGAGCATACAGTTGCTTTGAATAATAATTTCTCCGAGGTGTCTTTCAGGTAAATCCTTGCCAGATTCATCAATAATCCTGACCTTGTTCTTAGAGATAGGTTTTCCAGAAGAAACCATTTTTAATGAATTCCGTTCATTCGTTGAAATCTTGGCGATTTTATTTTTTTGAAATTCTTCGAGGTCAATTTCATCAATTGACACTGGTTTTTCAATTCCATCCTGTGTAACAGCGAAAACATTTTCTGCCATGGCGTAACTGGTTGCGATAACTGTTTTTTTCAGCCCGAATTCTATAAATCTTTCCAAAAACATTTTATGGCTGTTGAAACGTACTGGTTCGGAACAATTAATGACTGCGCGCAAACTTGTCAGATCTACTTTTTCAAGGTCAGCATTTCTGATCTTTTTTGCACAAAAATTGTACGCAAAATTGGGGAGCCAACACAATGTACCCCGGTAATCAGAAATTGATTTAAAGAGCCGATAGGGCGCACGCACCCAGTCGAATGGCGACATAAGGACTAGTGGAATACCATACAATATTGGCATTAATAATGACGCTATAAGTCCCATATCGTGATATAAGGGCAGCCAACTTACAATAATATCCTTATTTGTAAGTTTGATCGCTTTTCTGTAACTATCAAGTTGATTAATTACTGCCTGATGTGTTAGTGCAACCCCCTTTTGTAAACCAGTTGTCCCAGATGAATGCTGCAGGAGCACAATTTCATCCGGATTACAGGTCAAACCCAAAAAATTAAAATCATTTTCCATTACCTTTTTATGGTCTATATCTTCAGCAATGAAGATTTTTTTCACAGACGAATGGTCGCAAAACTGCGAAAGTTCTGCCTTAAATTCATTGAAAGTAATGATCCCGGCGGGTTTTGTTATTTCAATCAGTGTATCTAAGTCTTTCCGATACTTTTCTGGCAGCAGCTTCTCGGTCAAAAATGGCATAATCGAAGGGATTGAACCATTGAGGATAGTCCCAAAATAAGAATAAATCAGATCAAGTCCATGTTGAAGTATGATCACAACAACATCGCCCGGTTTTACTCCATTCAAGGCTAAAGCGTTTGAATAATGTGCCGATCCCTCAATGAGCTGTCTATAATTTAAATGGATATCCTCCTGCCCAGTTTTTTGGATATGAAGGATTTGTTTATCAGGAAATCTCTTAAGCTTATCAAGAAGAATGGCTGAAAAGTTCAACATTATTGGTCAAGACGACTAAAGATAATATCCGCCAGCTGATTAAGGGTATCAAAGGTATCAACTGTCAATTCGAAATCCTCAATACGAACACCAAATAGTTCCTCAACCTGTAAAGCAAGGTCAACCAGGCTGAAAGAGTCAATAAGTCCACTCGAAATCAAGGGTTCATCAGCAGTGATGATTTTTTCCGGAATCTTCAAGATTTCAGTACTTATCCTGGAACCGATCAATTGAATGACCTCATTTTTATTCATCTTCATTAATTTCCTCCTGTTCCTTTCCAGACTGAATCCAGAGTTCCCAAACCATAAGCACTTTGTTCTGTCCAGGCATAATTGGGATCGATGTGAAATTTATCATTCCTTTCAGGATCTAGTCCCCTGTTTGGCAATGCCTGGGCTGCTTTCCACCAGTTGTAAAGAGGGATATCATATTCATATGCCAGATTGGCAATGATCTGGTTGATCTTGTGACCGCCTTCAACATTATCAGCTTTAGTCATTAAGATCGGCACAGTACCGTGGTCAATCACCAAATCAAGGATCTGACGCAGATATTTTTCATAAGTCTCAGGGGGTGTAATATCCGGATACCAGCGCTCAAATCGTATAAAAGCAAATGCCGGATTGATTACCCGTAACTCACACTGTATTGGATTTTCGCCGGATTGACAAAGGTTTGGATCTGCGTGTAATGGAGAAAGTGCTGCAGCAACATTCAAGCCCTGCCCAAAAGCCAGACTGTCACGATTAAAGAATCCCTTGAAATGATCCACTGTCTGCTGCCAATCTTTCTGTGAATCTAACAAAAAATATCTTCCTGTATCATAAATTCCCAAAAAAGATTCCTTAACATTTTGGCAATCTCCAATTTTTGAAAAAGCGTGGGAATTGACATCTTTCGCCTGGCCGATTTTATATATCTCATGTGATCGGTTGGTTGCTTCCGGAATAATCGGCCATTCTTGCCATTGATCAGGAATGATGCGAACATCAGGTGTGGGTGTTTTTATTATTTCTATTGTTGCGGTAGCAGAAGGTTCGCTTACAACTGGTTGAGATATGTTGTTTTCGTTTTGATTTAAATCTGGGCTATCAGCTTTTGCATTCTCCGCGGCTGTGCTTGCTGAACAAGCAGAAATTCCCAAAACTAACAACAAAGATAATATTCGAACAAAAAGATTTAATCTAATGTTCATTTGCAGAACTTCCTGTCAATCACAATAATTTTTTATAAGAGGGATCGTTTCAGCTACTAACAACCTCTCGCCAATATCTGATAAATGGATTGCGCTGTTCGTAAATTCAGATTCGGGTACAAGGTCCCAAAAATCATGAAACTCAATTCCATTCTCTATAAAAACGGTTCCAATTATAGTGCGGTATTGGTCGTAGGCCCATCTGGGATAATAAAAGTTATAGCGTACATCACTATTTGCACCATTGCTGATCAGAATCGGTTCATTTATTAATATGAAATCTGTATCTGAATATCCTTTTTTCGCTTTTATGACCACATCCAAAGCCAGGTCGTGTTCTCCAAGAAAGAAATCTTTAATATTTTTATAGGAATCATCTTTTTCTAAATCTCTTATGGCAGGTGTGTAGGCGTCAGGATATACTTGATCTATTCCTGAACCAGCCCATAACGCTCCATAAAACTGCATTTTTATGATATCTGCCAAATTTCTCTTTTGTCCTATTATCGTGTAATCCAATACATCTATTGATGTCACTGGAAAATCCAACCCATACTCATTAATAATTCTATTAGTCTCTAATGGATTATTTTTTACCAAAGGAGAATTGAGCTGGTCATTTTTTATAAATGATTCTAGAGTAACAAACCAAAGAACCAAATCAGGATCAAGGGCTTTAGCTTTTTCCAGGATCAACAGATCTTTCATGATTGAAAGGCTAGGATAGCCAAGGTTAAAAACTTCAACATTTTTTTTATCGCATTCGGAAGCAATTTGTTTTTCGAGCAAACCGGTAAAGGTGTTTTCAGGTTTTTGCAGGAAACCCCAAACGGATGAATCTCCAATAACAATTATTCTGTAATCATTTTTTGTCTTTTCATCGGCTGAGATCTCATGTGAAGCAAGCATCGCGTCCAGATTGGAAATTGTCAGATTAAAGGATTCGTTCGGTGTCTCCCCGAAAGGAAAACGCTCTCTTCCTGGAAAAACAAAATTGTAAAGCGAGATACTACCATATGGAAAAGCTCGCAAAAAGATAAAAAGATAGTTTACAAATAAAAATAGAACTAAGGACTTTATAATGACTCTGAAAATGGAAATTTGTTTCCTGGTTTCGTTTTTCATAGACAATTAAAACAGCTTAGTAAATATGCTTATTGATTCATTTATTGTTGGGAGTGCGAACCAGATCCAACCCAGGGCAACAAAATGAAAAGTAAAAATCAAACTTAAAATTGAATATGGCATATGCATGCATTTCTGAGACAGGAAAGTTAATTTCGGTTTAAATTTTTCCGACCAGCGATTATGTATAAAAAGCCCAAGACCATTCCATAATCCCCATATCACAAAATTCCAGCTGACGCCATGCCATAACCCGATCAAAACCATCGTTGAGATCTGGGCAAAGAATAGTACCAAAACGGGGGACAAATTTTTATATTTTGATCTGAAGAATCTAACCAATGGATTGAAATAGTATGTCCTGAACCATTGCGTCAGAGTAATATGCCAGTTATTCCAGAAAATCGTAATGTTTTTTGATCGATAAGGACGATTAAAGTTTTCGGGTAATTTGATACCGGATATCCTGGCAATACCAATCGCAATTTCTGTATAACCAGAAAAGTCAAAGAATATCCTGAATGTGTAGGCATACAGGCTAACCCATAACCATACCGAATTGGTAATCATATTCCCAGAATATGAATTCATGGATATTAAGGCAAGATTATCAGCAACAATAAATTTTTGGAACAGCCCAACAAAGATCCGAAAAATGCCTTCGCTAAGATCTGAATTCTTATCTTGTTCTTCCGTCTTGTTAAGTTCTCCAGAAAATCGTTCAAAGCGGTCAATGGGACCAGCTGTAAAAGCTGGAAAAAAAAACAGGAAGGTAATAAAGTCTCTTAATGATGCGCCGGTTCTTTTTATCCTTTCTCTATCGGCAAGCAAGTGTATTAATCTGAACGAAAAATATGAAAAACCTACCCAGCTAATATCAAATTGAGAAGCCAGAGTTGTTGATTGACCATTTACTTGCCGAATAATAAAACTCATTTGTTTTGCGATTATCTGGTTTTTGATCAAGATCATGAGCAGAATTAATGTGAGCGTTACGAAACCGGGAAAATATTTTCGTACGAATTCAACTTTGGCGGAGATAGTAAAGATCAGGGCATTAATACAGGTGAAGATTATTAAAGCAATTAACTGCGGTGAATCAGTTATGAAACCTATATTAATAATGCCAATTGCCTTAAGTAAATTAATTACAATAGGTAATCCAAAAATTAATAATAACGACAAGAAGTCATCTTTTGATATTACTTTTTTATGTGAAAAAACTATCCTCCAGGAAAGAACAGCGATAATGAGCAGGATTGTTGGCATCCAAAAACTCAGATGCCGTATCGCAGAAGGCGTTTGAAACCAATAAATGGCGATCAAACTCAATATGAATAAGAGCCATTGTTTGGACCCAGGCCAAAAAAAATACCTGAAGAATATTAATACGAAAGAAAGAACAATAATTTGTAATAAAAGCATTGTTTAAAAACCTTGATAGATCCAAAGTGGGGTACTATCTGAGGTCAGAATGATCAAACCGATCAGAACCATACAAAAGAAAAGTACTACCAGATTTTCACTGGAAAAGATTTTTCTGTTCATTATTTATAGGAACATACTCTCCACTGGCCATCTTCCAAACCCATTGAATAAATTCTGGAATGTAAATCAATAGACCGAATTTCATCATTGTAAGTCAGGTCTAACATACCGGAGCATTCTACCAATTGGAATTCTCCCTCGTTGCCAATAACTTTACAGCTTACATCATTGAGTGCTGCACCAACAGACATAAGCGCGTCAACCTCAAGTGATGCCTGTTCTTCCCAGGATTTGCAGGAAAGGCTGATAACTTTTGTTTTGTCCTTTTCTGACAAGGCTTTTAAATATTCATAGGTTACATTGGATGCGTCAGATTTGACAGCTGAATTGCACCCGGAAAAAATGAAAAGAATAATCATCAAATATATAACAAATAAATGGGTGATCTTTTTCATACGAACTCCAAAAAGGGAATAAATAACCGCATAATTATAATAAAAAAGCGGAGGTTTTTCTCCGCTTTTATTCCTTTAAACATCGATTCCGTAGATACGGTGGTTTTTATACGGTTTCACGCCCAGGTTCCCCAGATCTTTTCTCATTTGTGTGGCCGTTTCTGCGATCTGAGTTAATTCGCCATGCTGAAAATTATGAGATTGCGCGCTTTTTACCATTTCGGACATCAATAAGTAATTGCCACCCATACCATGATATTCCGGTAATATGCCGACCCCATTAAAAGAAACCCAATTAGTCTTCTTAATTTCTTTAAGATAGTTATACAAAGCAATCGGTGAAAGGCGGCCTTTATATTTCTGTAAAGCTTCCGAAATATCCGGAAATGCCAAAAGAAAGCCAACCACCTCATCATTATAGGTAATAATCTTTATCAGGTCAGGTACGGCTACGACCAAGATGTTATTCATCGCAAATTTAATTTCGTTATCCGTTAAGGGGTAATACTCCCAGTTATTTACAAAGGTTTTATTGTAAGCATGGCCGATACGGTTTGCCCAGTCTTTTAATTCAGCCTTATTTTTAAACCGTTTTACCTGAAATTTTCCTTTCGCTTCGACTTTTTGCGCGATCTCTGATATCTTTTCGGGAATCGTAAATTCAGGCAGATGCACATAGGATGAAACCCAATCTACAACTTTCTTAAAACCTACCGCTTCTGCAAATTTTGGGTAATTAGGTAGGTTGTAATTCATCATGGTCATCATCTGGCGCTTGTCAAAGCCATCTACCAGAAAACCATAGCCATCAAAAGAAGATAGACCCTTTGGTCCGAGCAGATAATTCAAACCACGTTTTTTCACCCAGTCAAATGAGAATTCAAAGAGCTTTTCAGCTACTTCCTTATCATCCTCAGTTTCAAATAAATAAAAAGCTGCCTGTTTGGTATCATGGTACTTGTTAGAAGGTTTATTCTCAATCAATGCAATTCTGCCTACCATTTCCCCGTTTTTTCTCGCGACAAAAAAATCAGCATCAGAATGCTCATGAAAGGGATGCTTATTTTTATTCAGCATCAGTTTGATATCTGAAACTATCGGTGGAACCCATTCTTTCACCCCTTCATAAATTTTAAATGGGAAATTTACAAATTCATTGACCTGGCTTTTGGAAGTAGTATCTACCTTTTCGATTGAAATCATAAGACCGCTCCTATAAATTGTTATTATCAAGCAATAATGATTTAGTATACACTCTTAACAAAGTAAGACTGTTTGATGTTACTATTAACACGGTTTAATAGAAAACGAATCTAATTCTGGAGGACATGATGCAAGAAATTCTCTATTCAGAGATTGCAGAGCAACCCGAAATAATCCAAAAACTTGTCAATTCCGAATCAAGTCACATCAGACAAATCGGATCTGAACTAAAGGACAAATTCAAATATATCGTGATAGCTGCACGAGGGACATCTGACAACGCAGCACGCTATGCGCAATATATACTGGGAGCTTACAATAAATGTCAGGTTGCTTTAGCTACACCATCCTTGTTCACGAGTTATAATAGCCCTCCAAATCTTGCGGACGCATTGGTAATAGGGGTATCCCAATCCGGACAATCTCCAGATGTCGTTTCAGTCCTGGCAAGTGCAAAAGAACAAGGTTCGCCAACGATCTGCATTACCAACGATGCAAAATCACCGCTGGCAAATACATCAGATTTCGTAATTCCATTACATACCGGTCAAGAAAAAGCGGTTGCAGCAACAAAAACATACACAGCATCGCTGGCAGTATTTGCACTCCTATCCCTTGCATTAAATAAGAGTGCAAAACGAGAAAAAGAATTACATGCCTTACCTGAAAAACTTTCAGGGATAATCACATCTGCCATGAAAGTGGTAAAAACAGTAGAACGTTACCGTTATATGGAGCATTGTGTTGTGATTGGCAGAGGATTTAACTATGCGACTGCCTTTGAGATCGCTTTAAAAGTAAAAGAGCTGACCAGAGTGGTTTCTGTCCCGTACTCCTCCGCAGATTTCAGCCATGGTCCTATCGCCACAATTCGATCTGGTTTCCCGGTAATCGTTATCGCACCTTCCGGTGAAATGTACCCTCATATTAGCGGATTTATGAATAGACTCATCGGAATGGGAGCTGAAATAATTTCTATTTCTGACAAGAAGGAAATTACCAGGAAAAGCAACCTGGGATTTACCATTCCAACCGGAATTCCTGAATGGCTTTCACCAATAGCCTATATTTTACCCGGCCAGTTATTCGCACGCCAGTTGGCACTTGAAAGAGGATTAAATATTGATAATCCAGAAGGCTTGACTAAGGTAACCGAGACATTCTAACCAATAGAACTCATTGACTGGAGACCTACTTGGAGAAATTTATTATTGAAGGTGGCATTCCACTTAACGGTGAGATCGAACCGTCCGGAAATAAAAACGCGGCGCTGCCAATACTTGCCGCATGCCTATTGACGAGCGAAAAGATAGTTTTAAATAATCTTCCAGACATTCAGGATGTTCAGACAATGCGTGAACTCCTTCAAAGCCTGGGAGTAAGCATCTCAATTATTAACCAACATAAATGGGAAATCGAGGCAAAATCAATATGCCCAGCTGATTTGGATCCCGATCTAAGCAGTAAAATCCGCGCATCCATTCTTTTAGCCGGCCCAATGCTTGCCAGAACAGGCACTCTAAAACTCCCTCCCCCTGGTGGTGATGTCATTGGGCGCCGGCGTGTAGATACCCATATCATGGCGTTAAAAGCCTTTGGCGCGGTTGTTGAGTACAACAGGAACTTCACATTTAATGCCAAAGGGCTCCATGGAGCCAACCTGCTTCTCGATGAAGCCAGTGTAACTGCGACTGAAAATGCAATTATGGCTGCTGTGTTTGCTGAAGGCACGACGGTTATAAAAAATGCAGCTTCTGAACCGCATGTGCAAGAATTGTGTCATTTTCTAAACATACTCGGAGCAAAAATCAATAATATCGGCTCTAATATGCTTATGATCCAGGGTGTATCAGAGCTTCATGGTGGGGAATATACGATAGGCGCTGATTATCTGGAAGTTGTCAGTTTTATTGGCGCAGCTGCAGTTACCAAAGGTTCGATCAGGATCAAAAATGCGGGTATTGAACATTTGGAAATGGTACGAATGGTTTTTCAACGATTAGGTGTCGATTGGCAGAATGATGGAAATGATATCGTTGTTTCAAAGGATCAAAAACTTGTTATACAGTCTGATCTTGGTGAAGCTATTCCAGAAATAAGTGTGATGCCCTGGCCTGCTTTCCCGACCGATCTGATGAGTATCGCTATTGTTGTTGCGACACAATCAAAAGGAACTGTCCTGTTTCATGACTGGATGTATCCAAGCAGAATGTTTTTTACCGATAAACTGGTTGGCATGGGTGCGCAAATTGTCCTTTGCGATCCTCATCGATGCATTGTTCAAGGTCCAAGCCGGTTATATGGCGAAAAAATGGAAAGTCCTGATATCCGCGCGGGGATGGCTCTATTGCTTGCTGCCCTATCCGCGAAAGGTATATCAGTAATACGTAATGTTGCCCAAATAGAAAGAGGTTATGAACGCATCGATGAAAAACTAAAAGGTTTGGGAGCCAGTATTAAAAGACAATAAAGATAATTAAAAAAAGGCATCAAATTTTTTTTGATGCCTTTTTTGATTAAGCAGATTGTTGCTTGGGTGATGCAACTGCAAGCAATTGATCTAGCGCCTCGCGAAGTATGCCTTCAGATACTGCGCCGACTTGGCGGTGAAGAATTTTTCCTTCCGCAACGAACAGCATTGTCGGAATACCTTGAACTCCATATCTGCCCGCCCACTCCTGGTTTTCATCTGTATTAACTTTTGCGATAATTACCTTACCTTCATATTCTTTGGCCAATTTATCCAGAATAGGTGCCACTATCTTACAAGGACCACACCAAGGTGCCCAAAAATCTACAATAACAGGAATGGTTGATTTAATTACTGTTTTTTCAAAAGCTGCATCGGTAACGTGGATAGGTTCATTCATTGTCTTCTCCTAAAAAATAATTATGCCGCACTCTTATTATTCTAAAGCATAATAAAAGGCGGCACTGAAGAAATGTCTAGATTTATTTTATTTTGCTTTAATGGTGATTGTCTTTGGCTTAACTTCCTCGGCTTTCGGAAGCGTTAATTTGAGGATCCCGTTTTCAAATTCCGCATTTGCTTTATCTGAGACGATACGACTTGGCAGCAGGATTGAACGCGCAAAACTACCATATCGCATCTCTCTAATGTGATAATCAGAATTATTGAATTCCTCATCTTCTTTTGTCTCGCCGCGGATTGTCAGTGTGTCACCTGTAATTGAAATATTGATATCATCAGGTTTAATACCCGGGATGGATGCCTTGATCACAACAGCCTCATCTGTTTGAACCATGTTTATATCGATTGTTCCATAACCATCAATACTCGCAGGATTTCGGCTGAAGAAATCATCGAAAACCCGATCCAAAGAATCGCGCATTGAAACCATTTCACGCACTGGGTCCCATCGAATTAAATTTGCCATATTTACCTCCGATTTATAAAATGTTTTTCATATTAATAATAAAATGCTCGCGTAAGAATATCGCAAGCATTTCATAAAAAATCTGTTAAAAATATTATCGTTTAAAGTCTACAAATCTATAACCAACACCTCGTTCGGTTAAAATATATTTTGGATTTGCGGGATCCTCTTCAAGTTTTTGACGTAAATAATTTATATACAGCCGGACGTAATGTGGTTCATCCCGATATTCATACCCCCACACCCTTGATAGGATTTGATCATAAGTTAATACCCATCCGGCATTCTGAACCAGGTGGTATAACAGCCGGTACTCTGTAGGTCGAAGTTTAACTAATTGATCTTTAATGAATATTTCTCTGCGACTGAAATCGATTCTTAAGCGTTCATCAACTTGAAGAACATCTTGTTCGGCTGAACCTTCAATTTCTACTCTCCTGAGAACAGCTTTGACTCTGCTAACCAGTTCTCGCGGGCTGAATGGCTTGGTTACGTAATCGTCAGCACCAAGCTCCAAACCTCTGACTCGGTCATCTTCTTCTCCTTTAGCAGTAAGCATAATTACAGGAGTTGTACTGATCTCCCGAATCATGCGCAGCACTTCAAATCCATCAATATCCGGGAGCATTACATCCAAAAGAATCAGATCGGGCAGGTCTGTCCGCATTTTGTCAAGAGCTTCATGACCTTTAAGCGCTTCAACGACCTGGTATCCGTCATGTTCAAGATTTAGACGAATAAACCTCAACATTCGTTCTTCATCATCCACAACCAGAATTTTTTTGTTTTCCATTTGAACTGGCATTTTTTCTCCCAAAAATTTTTTATCTTTTTCTTATTATAGAGGTGGTAAATCTGTTTTTCAATATTTATTAAGAATATTAATTTCTAATTATCCATTAAAATTATTCCCTAGATAAGGAGCTATTTATGGCAGATTTCTTTGGCAAGGGCAAGGTATATATCTTAAAAACAAAACCAGAATCCATATTGGATGATTATGACAAATTATTATCTCTTGCGCAGATTAACCGTGCGATATCGAATGAAGTAAAAACTGGATTGAAAATTAATATTTCCTGGCAAACCTGGTATCCAGCCTGTTCTTCAACTCCCTGGCAAATCGAGGGGGTAATCAAGTCCCTAAAGAAAAAAGGATTCAATGATCTGGTGGGGATCCATAATGACACTGTTGTTGTTGACACCAGTTTGGCTGAACAGAATAACAAGCATAAATTTGTTACGGATAAATATCGAATCCCATGTATTTACCTGTATGAGCAAAAGTTTGAATGGCTAGAATACAAACCAAAAAAGAATTTTCTGGTCCTGGATAAGGTCTACCCAGAGGGTGTCTTTATACCCCAGGCGTTGGTAGGCATAAACATTGTTCAACTTCCAACAGTAAAGACCCATGTTTTTACGACCATCACCGGGGCAATGAAAAACGCGTTCGGTGGACTTTTACACCGAAACAGGCATTGGACACACAGTGTGATTCATGAGACGCTGGTCGACCTCTTAATGATCCAGCAGGACATTCATCCGGGAATTTTCGCTGTAATGGATGGTACATTTGCAGGTGATGGACCTGGACCTCGCGCAATGCGCTGGCATGAAAAAAACATCCTGCTCGCATCAGCTGATCAGGTAGCCATTGATGCAATATCAGCAAAACTTCAGGGATTTGACCCAATGAAGATCGATTTTATTCGACTTGCCCATGAGAAGGGTTTGGGTATTGGAAATCCTTCAGAGATTGTGACCGAAGGCTATGATATCAACCAGGAAAAGAGCTGGCATTTTGTTCAGGAGGATACTTTTGCTTCCAAAGGACAAAAACTGATTTACCATGGTCCACTGAAGCCTTTCGAGAAAATATTGTTGCAGAGTCCGCTTGTCCCCTGGAGCTACTTTGCAAGTAATTTTTACCACAATGTTTATTGGTATCCCTTTATCGGCCGCAAGCGTGTTTTATCTGCGCTCAAAACACCGTGGGGGCGCTTGTTTAAATCTTATGGAGATGGGAATGTCGTTTTACCAGGAATGCAGCCTAAAACAGTCATTCAGGGTTTGATCGGCTTAAGCTTGCTTGTGCTATTAATTCTTGGTTTGATTTATCTTATTTGAAATGACAACTGGATTTCAACTTTTTCAGCTCCAGGAAATTGATTCATCAATCGACAATGCCAATCGCCGTATTAAAGAAATTGAAAGAATCCTCGCAGATGAGAGCTTAATCACACATGCCAGAGATTTGGTTACGTTGAACGAAGCAAATTACCAAAAGCTAAGAAAAGAATTTAATGCTATTGACGACGAAATACAATCCAAAAAAATAAAAAAAGCACAAAGCGAATCCAGCTTATATGGTGGGACTATTTCCAATTCAAAAGATCTGCAGGACCTGCAAAAAGAAATTGCATCCCTCTCAACCTTTATTTCAAAAACTGAAGATGAATTAATGGCCAAATTTGATGAATTGGAAAATGGTGAAAAAATTCTTGCGGAAGTAAAAGAGAAATTTAAAGAAAAACTTTCTGAATTTGATAGCCAAAAATCACTGCTGACTGGCGAAAAAAATAATTTGGTGCATACAATTCAAAATTTGTTAGGGAAAAGAGAATCAGCAATTACTCCAATTGAATCCGCGATTCTTGAAAATTATGAATCCCTCAGAAAGTCCAAGAACGGCATCGCGGTTGCCCGGCTTATGGATGATTCGTGTTCCAGTTGTGGAGCATCATTGACCGCGAATCAATGTCAGCAAGCCAGGTCACAAGTCAAACTCTTCAATTGCCCTAGCTGCGGAAGATTTTTATATGGCTAAGAATTGATTTGACCTGGAATTTTTTTAAGAATCCCGGGTTTATCAACATTCCATATACGGATGACTTTATTTCTGGAATTTAATCCGGTATCTATTTCCACGTCAGAAGTCTTTATTTCCAAAAATTCAGATATATATTTGATTAACTCCTTGTTTGCCCTTCCCTCTATGGGCTTGGCTTTTAATTTTATTTTCAAAGAACCATCATCCATATATCCTACAATCTGGTTAAGCCTGGAACCAGGGATAACATGAACTTTATGCGACACCCATTTGTTGTCCATTTTTTATAGAGATATCACCGCCGCGAATCTTCCAGTCTTGCCGCCTTCACCTCGATGTGAAAACCAATCCTCATTCCTGCAAAAAGTACATACTCCCATCATATCAATCATCTTGACTCCAAGCCTTTCAAGAATACATTTATTAGCGCCAGGTAAATCCAAAAATATTTTTCCCTGACGGTAATCAAGAACCTTTTCTTCAGGTGTAAAGACAGATTTTACTATTGAAGCAACTTCTTCACCTATTTGATAATGTTCGCGGCAAATAGAAGGACCGATAACAGAAATAATGTTATTAGTATTGCACCCAAATTTTTTCACCATTACTCTAATTGTTTCGCGTGCGATTCCATTTATGGTCCCTTTCCAGCCAGCGTGAGCTGACGCAATAACATGATGATCCGGTTCATAAAACAATATTGGTACACAATCGGCAAATAACATTAATAAAGCAACATTATCTTTTCTGGTCACAATAGCATCAGATTGAGTATGTTTCTCACTTCTTGCGCGAGGTTTTTCAGTGATCATAACTTTATTACCGTGCACCTGCCAGAGATCAAAAAAATTATATTCATTAATATGAAGACAATCAGCGATGCGCTTTCTGTTTTCGATCACATTTTCGCTTGAATCACCAACAGATGTGGCCATATTCAGGCTTTTCCAGGGAAACGGGCTAATTCCGCCATGACGCATGAAAAATCCGTGTTTTATGTTACAGGATTCAAGCGCATCAGAAGTAAGAAAGGTTATACCATTCGATTCGTGAATCGGCATTATGGGCTCATTTATTCATTTATTATTTATTGTGATCTCTAGCGCCGGAAATATATACCAACCTGTAAATAATCCAAACATACTTCCTGTAATTGTGCGTAAAATAGGAGTGCTTTCATGTGCCATAGATGCAAAAAAAGAAATATTCAGATTCCCCAGAAATTGCGCACCTCCATCAAGCCCAAGTGGAATAACACCAAAAACAATCCAAACCCATAAAGGAATTTTTACAATATTTCGCCTCTTCATGAAAAATATTAAACCAGATATCCAAAGTGAAATATATAATGCAAAATCCCGCTGACAAATCGCCATTTTATATCCAGCCAATAAATTGCCGGTTTCAGAACGTACCATCCCAAAATCCATCGTTGCCGGATGGAAATATTCTTCAAAAGAAATCATGTGAGAAATCCCTGCGCTTGCCAGAGGATAAAATGACTGGTCGCCAAAAAAGAACCAAGATCGAAAAGGCAGTTGGTGGCAAAAGAATCCATAAATCCAATAAATGATCTTGGCTGGTACATTCAAGCCGACCTTTAATAACAGTGGTGCCAGGGCGGAAAAGCTGAAGAAAATAAACAGAAATCCAAGAATTATGTGAAGGTAATACTTTTTGAACCAATCTTCAAATATTGTATCTTTATTCCCAGATCTATTCTGAAGATTCATTCAAATTAATAAAGAGGTTCGATCACTTTAATTTTGGTTCCCTCATAAGTTGTATTGGTTATGTCGCCAGGATTATAAAAAACCTGGGGTGTTGACCATCGAAAGATCCATTTTGAATCTTCAGGAAGCGTATTTACACAACCATGTGATTTTGGGGTTCCAAAATCATTGTGCCAAAAAGTTGAGTGGATTGCAACGCCTTCCCCAACAAATAAAGATGTCCAGGGAACAGACATCGTATCCCAACCAGCTCCGGTTCCGCCGCCGCTCATATGAATTGACATTAGTTTTCGCCAAATCCAATGCTCACCTGCGGGTGTAGCCCAAGTGTCTACAGGAGCTCCAAATTCATCGAGCTTACGCCCAGTAGATACTCTGCAAAAATAGACTTCATTATTCCCTTCATAACAAGTCAAAGTCTGCTGATTGATATTTATGAGAATATTTTTATCCGCAGCATCCGGATGAATCGGAGTTATTTCTTCTGGTGTTATCATCCTGAAAGCAGCGGCATCAGCCCAAAAAATATCTCCATACGAGCCATAACGTTCGTTTAATCGATATAGGGCTCTCCCATCCGATTCTGTCCTGACTTCATCAACCCAGATCACCTGGCTGTAATATAATCGCCAGCGGGATGGACTGACCTCGTTCAGCCAAGGAGCTCTTGTTGGAGGGTTGGCAATTTCCATATTAACATATGGCACCGTTACTTCAACCCACATACCCGTCTCGCCATTGGCACTTGGGAGGCTGGCAACAGGCGTATTTGGGAGATTCCTGACCTTTTGTAAACTGGGAGCGTAGATAAACCCTTCAGGAGTCTCTACCCAGGTCTTATTTGGTCTGCCAACCGGTGATTCTCCAATGACTTCTCTCAGCCAGACTACTACCTCATCTTCTTGAAGGTGCCTGACGATCGTACTTTCAATTGCGGGTTTGGTTCTGATTGGTAAAGAGGATGGCTGATAAACAGTATTCCTTCCGAGAAGTTCACCCTCGGGCCATTCATCCAGCCTTAAGAATTTTAGCCCAAGGTTGGGCAGGACTACTATACCACTCAGACCTATCAGGCTTTTCTGTAAGAAATTTCTACGACTAATCTGGTCTTTTTTATCAAACATTGTTTTAGAATACTCTGATTTTTTCATCCTGTCAATTTATTATTGAGCGCATATCATTTTGAAATTCTGAGGGCGAAAGTAAAAATGAATAAAGCTCTTCCATATCGTTTCGCCATAAAAAATCATCAGCCTTATAGGGAAAATGATTCATAATCAATTGATATGCTTTTTGAGTTGTAGCACCCAATTTACTGCCTGGCTGTAATTTAATTCTCTGTTCGATTGCACGGCAAGATGCATAAAGCTCAATGGCAATGACTCTTGTCACATTTTCAACGATCTGCCAAGCATGAATTGCAGCTGAAAAAGCATTGGCGTTATGGTCTTCCTGATTTGCAGAAGTCGGTAATGACCTGACAGAATCCGGTGAACTTAAGGTCTGATTTTCGAGTACCAAAGCAGCGGCTGTATACTGCAGCATCATCAAGCCTGAATTTAATCCATCAATGGATTCGCTATCAACAAGCATTTCTTTTAAACCTATGTTCAGGTTCTTATCCATCAAACGAAATATTCGCCTCTCAGAAATTGCTGCCAATTCTGTTAAAGCTATACTTAAGAAATCAGCATTTATCCCAACTGGTTCTCCATGAAAATTTCCTCCTGAAATTATTTTGTCTTCTTCAACTAGGAGGGGATTATCTGTCGCCGCATTTATTTCGCGCTCAATGATTCCTTTTACGAAATTCAATGTATCCCTGACAGCGCCATGAACCTGCGGTGAGCAACGCAGTGAATAAGCATCCTGTACATGTGCATGCGAATTGACAAACGTACTTCCTGCAATATGTTTTGAAATAATTTCAGCAGATTTGATCTGTCCAGGTTGACCCCGTGCCACATGAAGATTAGGATGAAATGCTTCAGATCTCCCAACCAGAGCTTCAAGACTAAGTGAGGTTGCCAGCTCGGCCAAATCACAAACAAATTCTGCCTGCGCTATACATAATGCCAAAACCGCAGCACTAAATGTTGCGCCATTTATCAGGGCGAGTCCTTCTTTTTGGGATAATCGCAACTGGTCAATGCCAGCCAATTCCATTGCTCTGCTACCGGAATGAAGCTCTCCGCCTAAAAACGCATAGCCCGATTCTGATTCATTTTCTGCATCCCCCCTGGTTAGGACTAAAGCCATTTGTGCCAGCATACATAAATCACCTGATGATCCCAAAGAACCTTTGGACTGTACTACTGGCAAAACATCTCGATTTAACATATCCAGCAAGATTTGAACGATATCCAGACGAACACCTGAATAACCTTTGGTCAATGCATTTGCCCGGATAAGCATAGCCGCCCTGACGACCTCCGCAGGTAATGCATCTCCAGTCCCAACAGCATGGCTGATGATCAAGTTGCGATTCAATTGTTCATTATCTTTTTCAGATATCACTTTATTGGCAAAGATCCCAAAACCAGTATTTACTCCATAGACCGGCTGATTATTTTTAAGAATTTTTAACAATTGAGCGTTTGAATCAATTATTTTCCTTTTTCCGGATTCGGATAATGATACTTTTTCATATTGATACGCAATCCTTACCAAATCATTTATGGATAATGTATTGCCGTCAATGGTTATCATGTATATCCTTTGACCTAATGTCTATTACCGTCGCGTTCCAAATCGCGTTGATAATCTCTTTGAGCGATTTCTCGGCGTTTATCATAGAGTTTTTTACCTTTTGCTATCGCAAGATCAATTTTTGCTTTGCCGTCTTTTAAATAGATTTCTGTAGGTACAACTGTCAGGCCTTTTTGTTTAATTTCCCCCCATATATGATTGATTTCCTTTTTATTCAGGAGTAATTTCCGTTTTCGCTTTGGGTCATGGTTTTCCCGACTTGCCGGGTCATATGGGGCGATGTGTGATTCAACAAGCCATGCCTGGCCATTATCGATTTGAATATATGCCTCCGCGATGCTAACCTGCCTGGCTCGAATTGATTTTATTTCGGTGCCCTTTAGCACAAGTCCGGCTTCAAAATGTTCCAACAGGAAGTATTCAAATCTTGCCTTTCGGTTACTCGCGATCATCTTTTTAGACATGTGGCAATTTTAACATTGTAATAAACATTTTTCCTTAATTTTTTTATTTTGATAAAATTCCTTATATAAATTGGTTTTTAAAATGAAAAATATCGCATTAGCGCTTGGCGGCGGAGGAATGAAAGGTTTTGCTCACATTGGCGTCATCCGGCAGCTAGAAAAAATGGATTTCAAGGTCAAAGCTATTGCCGGAACAAGCGCTGGGGGCATTGTTGGCGCGTTATTTGCTAATGGTTTTTCAAGCGAAGAGATCATCGGCTTTTCCAGGAATTTGAAATATGACGACATTTTCAATCGCAGTCAGAATGACTCACCTTCTCTTCTGGGTCTTGGAGGTTTATATAAACAAATCGAAACTCTTCTTGGAGAAAAAAGGATTGAAGACCTGAAAATTAAATTCGCAACAGTCTCAGTAGATACAAAAACAGGAAAGGAGATTATTTTCGATTCGGGCAGTGTGGTGAATGCTGTTAAATCGACTTCTGCTGTTCCTGGAATTTTTCCATCAATGAGGTTAGGCAATTTAAATTTGGTAGATGGCGGTGTGCTTGATCCCGTTCCTGTATTAACTGCCCGCTGGTTAATGCCAAGCATCCCGATTTTTGCGGTTGGTTTAACTCCTCCAATGGAAGAATGGCCCAATGTTCCCAGATTGGATATTCCACCATACATCCCTATTCCCCATTTTATGGTTAGTCAGTTGAATCAACTTAAGATTGGCCAGGCAATGCATGTCTTTATTGATTCGATGGAAATAATGGTAAACACAGTGGCGGACCTACGCCTGAAAATTGAAAAACCGGATGTCATTATCAGGCCAAATGTTCACAAGTATACAATGTTTGATAAAGTTGATATCGATGAGGTGATATACTTTGGTGAACAGTCCGTTTTGGATGCAAATAAAGAAATCGAATCAATTTTCGGAATTTCGAATCGTTTATCACGCTGGTTAAAACCAGCAAATCCACCGGGTATTTTGATCAGTGAAATTGAAAATGAATTATCGATTCTTGATAACCGAGAAAATCGCCAGTAATATCCCCAAGCCGCCAATGATCAAGATGACCAGGCCCATTGGAATGCCACCAAGAATTGACGCTCGTGAATTATCCTGATAAGTTGGGACCACCAGAGGATCTGATGGCGTATAAGTTGGCAAGCGTGTCGGATTTGGTGTGCTAATGAATTGCGCCGCCAAAGTTGGGTTAATTGTTTGCGTGAGTAATGGTGTTGGTGTAGGCGGTGGTTCAATAATCGGCAATTCACCCGGAGAAATTTGCACAACGGGAGCATAAATCCAACCAAGGTTGTTAGGGCCTCCAGGATAATCGATCATTACCCAATCGCCGCCAGCAGATCGTCCTCTTACAGCAGCTTCCTGGCCAGGAAGTAATACTCCCACTTTATCAAAAAAAACACCTGGGCCTGAGCGCACATTAATGGAATCTTCCTGGTTTAGTAAAACCGTGGCAGTGACACCTTTAGGCGTCCCAGTAACGGTTGGTATTGCTATGGTTGGTTGTTGATTTAATCCCTGTGCTTTTACCTGAGAAATATTTGAAAGTAAAAAAAACAATAACAACAACGCACTAACAAAATATATTTTATTTTTCATGACATTATTTGTTCTAAGGTATCGGATTATAATCCAATGCCTATGGAACAGAGGATCTTCCACGGAAATTTCGCTCCCGAAGAATTTGCTGATTGCCTTTTAGCAAATTTTAATCGTGGAAATTTGATAGTACAGAAATTTGAGAACAAAGGAAACATTTCTGTTCAGATTAAAACCCGGGAAGGAAGAACATCCGGAGGAACTACAGCATTAGGGATAGACTTCCATTCTGTTGAGGATGGGATCCTTGTCCAGGTAGGTCAACAGGCATGGGCAGGAATTGCAGCCAGCCTGGGTGTTTCTGCAATCGCAGCATTGCTAAACCCCGTTAATTTGCTGCATCGCCTGGATGATGTTGCACAGGATTTTGAATATATCCAGTTGGTAGATGAAGTTTGGAAGATTTTAGAATCCAAAGCAAAAGCGTTAGGCAGCGGATATGAACTCTCGGAGAGATTAAAACGGATTCTGTGTGAGTACTGCCTGTGCGCAAATCCGACAGGCGAATCAGCCTGCATTGCATGCGGTGCACCGCTTGGATATCTTCAACCAAAAACGTGCTCACATTGCGGATATGTGCTCGCAGTCAAAGTATCGAATTGCCCAAATTGTAGAAAACCTGTTTAGACTATCCCGGCAATTCACGCCAATTTCTACTATCTGCTCTTATAAACATATCAGCTTCTGCGGGACCCCACGAACCAATTTTATATTTTGGTAATTCTTTTACAGTATCGTTATCCCAGGCTTGAATTATCTCAGTAACAAATCGCCATTGTTCAAGCACCTCATCATGGCGGGTAAAAAGCGTCTGGTCGCCCTGGATGCAATCAAGCAGAAGTCTTTCGTAAGCTTCTGGCGGTTCAGATCCGAAAGAATCCTGATAGCAGAATTCCATATTAACAGGTGCGATTTGATTTACTGGTCCGGGAAGTTTCGCTCCTAACGAAAGTGTGATGCCTTCATCAGGTTGAAGCCGAAGAATAAGGACATTGGGCGCTTCACCTGCCATGTTCTTCCAGTTAAATAATGATAGCGGGATCTGTTTAAACTGGATCGCGATTTCGGTTGCTCTTAATGGTAAACATTTTCCGCTTCTTACAAAAAACGGAACGCCTGCCCAGCGCCAATTATCAATAAAGATTTTTGCACAAAGATAGGTCTCTGTTAACGAATCGCGGGGCACGCGATCTTCTCGCAAATAGCCGGAAATCAGCTTTCCTCTCAAGAGAGTGTCATCATACTGGCCTCTAATCGTATTTTTGATAGCTGATTTTCCAGTTAGAGGGCGCAAGGACTTTAAAACTTTCATTTTTTCATCTCTAACCGATTCAGCATTAAAAGCATATGGAGCCTCCATCGCTGTCAATGTGACCAATTGCAACAAATGATTGGCAAACATATCTCTAATCACACCTGAAGTGTTAAAATAGCCAGCCCGCGAACCTACTCCGACTGATTCAGCAACAGTGATTTGCACATGGTCGATATAATTCTTGTTCCACAAGGGCTCAAAAATCCCGTTTGCGAATCTAAAAACAAGGATATTTTGGACAGTTTCCTTACCCAGATAGTGATCTATTCGAAAGATTTGGTCTTCGGAAAAACAGTTTTTAAGTTCATCTTCTAGATTCTGTGCAGATAAATAATCTCTGCCATAAGGCTTTTCAACAACTATGCGCAACCACCCCTTATTTGATGAAAAATTCTGACAAATCGAAAGGTTGTCAATGATAGTTGCATATTCATCCGGAGGTGTAGCAAGGTATAAAATTACTTTGCTGTAATCATATGCATTAAGAAATTGGATAAGTTCCGCATATCCTTCCCTGTTGTTGAATTCAGATTGAATGTACTTCGCATTTACTAGTAAATTGTCGATTGTTTTCTGATCGGGTGGTAAAATTCTTGCATAATTACTTATACCGATTGTGAGTTCTTTTCTTAAAATCTCGTCATTCCAGGGCCGTCTGGCAAAACCAATGATGTCAATTTTTTCAGGCAGCCGTTTTTCATTCTCCAATTGGTAAAGCGCTGGAAGAAGTTTCCTTTTCGTAAGGTCGCCGGTTACACCAAAAATCACAAATGCAATTGAGCTTGCTGATCTGTTGAATTTTGCCACTGCATCTCCTCTTACCGAAATAAAAGTATAACTATTTCATAACATATAATAATAACAATAACAATAGTTTTTCATTTTTCAAAAACCATGAAGCCGCAAAACTCGATCACGGATGTAGGCAATCTGCTTGTCGGTCACGCACAAGATGATGAAGCATTAACCGGTTGCACTGTAATTCTCTTGCCAAAAGGAGCTGTTGCTGGTGTTAGCCAGCGGGGAGGTGCTCCAGGAACACGTGAGACCGACCTTTTGCGTCCAATGCACATGGTACAAAAGGTTCATGCAATACTGTTAGCAGGCGGTTCCGCTTATGGCTTGGATGCTGCCGGAGGGGTAATGCGCTGGCTTGAAATAAACAAAATTGGTTTCAAAACCCAATCAGCCATTGTACCCATTGTTCCATCCGCAATCATCTATGATCTTGATATTGGAGATCCAAAAGTCAGACCTGACGCCCAAATGGGATTTCAAGCCTGTGAAAATGCTGTCAACACAAAACCTGCTGAAGGCAATTTTGGTTGTGGTACTGGTGCTTCAGTTGGAAAGATCCTAGGTATACATCAAGCCATGAAAGCAGGAGTAGGTACAAGCAGCCGAAAATTTGGTAATGGAACAATCATTGGCGCCTTGGCCGTTGCCAATGCTTTTGGTGATGTTGTAGATACAGATACCAGTCAAATAATTGCCGGTGCGAGGCAAATATTCAAGAATGAGTCTGATGGTGAATCAAAGGAATTTTTTGCAGATACTCTCAAAGTTATGGATTCTTTACTCGGGCGGGGAATATTCTCAATAGCCTCAAATCGCAATACAGTCATTGGCGTAATCGCAACAAACGCGAAACTGACAAAAGAAGAGGCGAATAAATTAGCTGAAAATGCTTCTGATGGAATAGCACTTTCTGTCAGGCCTGCGTTTACGATGATGGATGGAGATACCATTTTTTCATTATCGACCGGTAATAAGACAATGGATTTAAACATTCTCTGTGCTTATGCGCCCCTGGTATTTGCCGATGCCATACGAAATGCTGTAAAAACTGCTGATCCTGCCGGAGGTTTACCGTCAACCATGTCAAAGATAGGAGGCATATAAATGGTCAAAATAATCGCCGACACACTCTCATCAATCTCTGTCGAAGAAGCGAAGAAATTAGGTTTATCTTACCTCCCGCAGATTGTTATTTTTGGAGAAGAAAGTTTCCGAGATGACACTGAAATATCACCAGAATCGTTTATAAACCGGCTTAAATCATCTCCTGTGCTTCCCAAAACAACAGCGCCCTATCCACACCTATATCAGCCAATATTGAGTGAATTGGTAAAAACCAAAAGTGAAATCTTAATCATTTGTCCAAGCTCGAAAATTAGTGGAACTTATGGCCGGGCAGTAGTCGCCAGCCAGGATTTTCCTGATGCTCAAATTACAATCGTTGATACACCCATCGTTGGTGCCGGCTTGGGAACGATAGTCCGCATCGCGGTTGAGTTAGCAAAGAAAGGAAAAACAGCGGAAGACATCTCCGCTGAAATCCTTGCTTTGGCATCGAAAAACCGAACGTATTTTTTAGTGGATACCTTGGAATATCTACAAAAAGGCGGAAGGATTGGCGCTGCAAAAGCTTTACTCGGGAGCGTTTTACAGGTCAAACCAATTTTGGGGATCATCGATGGCGAAGTTAAAGCAATAGAATCACAGCGAACACGCAAGAAAGCGCTGGAACGATTCGTCGAACTGGTTGTATCGGAATGCCCAAAAACTGATTCTGCTTATTTGAATGTACAGCATGGCGGCGCTTTTACAAAAGCCAAAGCTCTGAGAGAAACCTTTATTCAAAAAACAGGCATAAGCGATATCCCGATAACAAATCTGCCGGCAGCGGTACTTGTCCATGGAGGTCCCGGAGTTCTCGGTGTCAGTTTTTTTATAAATTGACAGAAAACAGGATTAATAATTTTTTACCTAGTATGAGAGTTCAAGAATCCTGGATAGTTCCTCATCTGGCAAATGAACCGGATTTCCCTTCATACTTGATGAATTCTTTGATTTCTCAACGATCAAAGGAAAATCATTTTCTGTAACGCCAATATCTCGCAGCCTGGGAATGTTCAGCTTTTTACATAGATTGTCGACGAATTGAATTCCCTCTTCAACTTCCGCATCCAATTTTCTTGTTAACCAAATGGCAATATCGCGATATCTTTTAAGTGGAGAATATTCCGAGTCGTTTTTCTTTAGGTTCTCGATATTAACCCGCATAACAGATGGCAGCAGACTAGCGCAAATCGCACCATGATGGGCATGGAACATGCCTCCGATCGGCCCCGCAAATCCATGCACCGCACCCAGTTTGGCATTTGCCAAGGATAATCCTCCCATCAGACTGACCCAAGACATATTCTCTCGCGCTTCGATATTTGAGCCATCCTGATATGCATTAAATAGGTTCGCTGCAACTCTGGGAATTGCATCACGGCAGAACATATCTACCATTGGATTTGGAGAATTGCAGACATAAGGCTCGATAACCTGAACGAAAGCATCCATTCCGGTGGTTGCGGTAATATCTGGTGGGAGCGCGAGCGTCAGTTCAGGATCAACCAAGGCTATCTTTGGCAGCATGTATGCATTCCTCATGCTGACTTTTACTTTTTTTTCAGGAACATTGATTACCGCATTGCGAGTGACCTCGCTGCCTGTACCAGCTGTTGTGGGAATTGCCAAATATGGCTTGGACGGATTATTCTGAGGCAAACCCTTGCCCACAACCTCAAGATAATCCAACAGATCCCCTTCATTATTAAGTAAAGCAGCTACTGCCTTACCCGTATCTATTACAGAACCACCGCCAAAGCTGATGACAAATTCACATTTGTTTCCGCGCGCCAGATCCACGGCTTGACTCAGAATTGTTGTATCGGGTTCTTTCCCGACATTAAAATATGTAGTTTCTACGCCAATCCGTTCTATGATCTCAAAAATATTTTTACCATAATATGGGTTTTTTCCCCGAATGATAAAAACACGTTTACCCCAATCTTTGATCAGCTCGGGAATCTTTTTTGATTCACCACTACCAAAAATAATCCTATTGGATGTACTAAAATCTAATTTCATCACTTTTTCCCTAATAGGTTTTCATCACTTGGAAGAATATTTGAATACTTGATACTGAAGCGCGATTCTGACATCATCGGTTCGACGACAGCCTTCCACTTCATGTAATGTTCTGTTGTCTTATGTTGAGCAGGTGCATTTTCATCACGATAAGCTTCTATCAAAATGAATCTGGTCGGATCTTCCTGATTTTGAAAAAAATCAAACCTGGCAACACCACGTTCCTGTAAACTATTATTAACGTTTTCCTCAGTTGCCGTAATAAAATTTTCAACCTGATCCACTTTAACATGAATATTAACAAGAACAACTAGCATCTCATCTCCTTATGAAAATTTCTTACTATTATAAAATCTAATCCAAATGAATGAAATAGAAATAAAAAAAATATTGTTGTTTGAAGATGATGACCTGATCGCAATTAATAAGCCATCTGGAGCTCTATCGATTGAAGATGGGTATAACAGCGAAAAAACCAATTTGCGCTCAACTTTAAAAAGCATCTATGGCTCAATTTGGGCAGTTCATCGTTTGGATAAGAATACAAGTGGTGTCATTTTGTTCGCAAAGAATAAAGATGCGCATCGTCAATTAAATAACTCGTTTTTCAATCATGAAGTTGAAAAGAATTATCGCGGTATCGTCAACGGTTTTCCTATATGGAACTCAATCGAAGTCAATTTTTCATTACGCATCAATGGCGATAGAAAGCATAGGACCGTACTTGATCAATATTTGGGAAGGTCTGCCTGTACAAGAATCAATAGAATAATAAATAATGACATGTATTCATATCTCGATATCTTTCCAAAAACAGGTTTAACTCATCAAATCAGGGCTCACCTTTCAGCTATTGGTCTGCCGTTGCTGGGCGATAAACTGTATGAGCATTGCTGTCCAATAAATAAAATTTCAAGATCTGTACCTTCGGAACTGTTTTTACATGCCCTGTCCTTAAACGTGAACCATCCCTCTTCAAAAAACCATTATCAATCAGAGCTCCTTTGCCACTTGAATTTTCTAATAAGCTGGCAGAATTAGATTTGTTAGATTTTTGTAAGATTTTTGTTAAATTTTTATTAACATTTTTTTACTTATTGACAAACCTCTTTATTTTTTGTATAGTCATTCACTGGCAGTCAGGCATTGAGTCACGACTTTTCGATTGCGTAATTCTTACAATCCTTGTTATTGATTTTTGCTAATAAAAAGTGTATCCTGATTAGAAGGAATAATCACGGATAAATCAATTCTGCCAAACCAAAAGAAGAGGTTTCTTCAAGTATATGAACGTAAAGAAGATTGAAGTCATGGATGATGAAGAGAATATGGAATTTTCTGCCATTTCTCGTTTACTGGAACTTGGACAGAAAAAGTCATATGTGACCATCGATGATATTCTTCACTTTTTTCCTGATGCTGAACAAGATGTCAGCCAGCTGGAAGAGGCATTTGCAGCTTTAATGTCGGCAGGCATTCCTTATATGGATGATGATGATCTTTCATCTGAGCCATCTGATGATGATCTTGCCAAGGATGAAGTAAAAGAAATTGTTGAGGACAGCCATGAAGCGCCGATTGATGACCTTAAGCATATTGATACTGACGATACGATTGGATTGTATCTTAAAGAAGTCAGCCGGGTTCCACTCTTAACCGCTGAGGAAGAAGTTGAATTAGCACAACGCATTGAACGCGGAAGAATGGCACGTGAAGAGCTGGCCCGCGGTCGGGTTGGAAAAAAACGCTCGCATGAATTGCTTCTTCTTATCGAGGATGGTTGGGCTGCCAGGGAGCATCTAATTACCGCCAACTCCCGGCTGGTGATTAGCGTCGCCAAAAAATACATGGGGCGCGGGGTGCCTTTCCTTGACCTGATCCAGGAAGGAAATATCGGCCTCATACGGGCAACGAAGAAATTTGATTATCGGCGCGGGCATAAATTCAGCACTTATGCAACCTGGTGGATCCGCCAGGCTGTAACACGCGCGATCGCAGACCAGGGCCGGACCATTCGGGTTCCTGTTCATATGGGAGACCAGATCAACAAGTTACTGCGTACTCAGCATCAACTCACCCAAAAATTGGGACGTGATCCATCTATTGAAGAACTTGCGGAGGCGTTGGAAGTTCCACCAAAAAAAG
>CAZBNE010000011.1:36807-37919 GCA_964493155.1 uncultured Pelolinea sp. | reverse complement strand
GCACATATCACATATACCATCTCACCGTTTTCTATTTCAGAATTGAATATCTTTGGGCTGGTTTATGCCTTTGGCATGGGCATCTTGAATGGTTATGTATACCAGAAAAGCCGCAGCATCCTGTATCCCATGCTAATGCACAGTATCAGTAATGTCTTGATGGTTGGGACCGGATACTTGTTCGCCCTTCTTATTTAAGACCGGGCAAATTGAACATACTATCTTTGGATAAGCAAAGTGAGTGATGAGGAAGGATATTTTAAGAACCAGCGCTGGCGGAATTGTTCCTGCGAAGGTGCATACTCAGGTCGAGCAGCACTCTATCTTTTACTCGATACTCCTGCACCTATTACCAGGTGCTCTGATAACTATTACTTTTATTTTACTGGGTCCATGGCTGAAACAAAACCATCTACCGCCGCTACTTGCGATTTTAATTCCGATCCTGATCGTTCTAATACCTTTTGAATTGGGATGGTTGTTTTACCACGGCTACCGCCGAAATGGAACACTCTCGCTTAATGGAATTGAAGTTGACCAAGCACCTTTGCCCCTTAAGGATTATCTCATCAATGTCCCATTATTATCGCTGTGGTCCGTGCTGATATTCATGTCGCTGGGTGGGTTGGATCAGGTTATTCTGAACAGCCTTTTCAATTGGCTGCCTGGCTGGTTCCAGATCGGCCGAATCTCTCCCGGAGAGTTCAGTCAACCCATTCTGACCATTACCTTTGGTCTCTTTCTGGTACTGAATGGATTTGCCGGCCCGGTGGTCGAGGAACTTTATTTCCGTGGCTACCTGTTGCCGCGTATTGAGTACCTGAAGGGCTGGGCGCCATTGATCAATGTGCTACTTTTTTCACTTTATCATTTCTTTTCACCCTGGCAGTTTTTCACGCGGGTGTTGGCATTTTATCCTTTGGCTTGCGTTGTACGGCGGAAAAACAATACCTTTATTGGTATAGCGGCTCATTGTTTGCTAAATATCGGCTACTGTCTCCTTTCATTTAAATCCGGCGGACGGGTCAAGCCCGCCAGCAGGAACGGGCATCAACTGCTGCTTGCCCCCGTGATCTGCGAGAGCGAATTCTGCTGCTCCTGAAGCTTGGAGA